>CANQCS010000047.1 GCA_947589745.1 uncultured Oscillospiraceae bacterium | reverse complement strand
AGCGCGCCCCGGAAAATTCCTCCAGAACCGGAAAAACATCTTGTCAATCCGCCGGGAGAACGCTATAATATTCCCAGTGGGCGGCGATATTTTGCGCCCATCCCGCACATTCCCCCGTCACCGGGCCGCCGGGCCGCGTCCCGCGGAGGACCCGGGAGCGAGTGTAAAGTTCTTTTTGATCCTTTTTCTTTCAAGAAAAAGGATGGCTGCCGGCGGCCGCCGGATATGGACCCGGCGGCCGCCTATCTATATCATGCGGCGCGCCCGGGCGCGGGCCTGGGCAGGCGCGGCGTGGGACGGACGGCCCCGCCGCGGACGCTCTTGCCGCCTAGGGTATCCTATGACGCGGCCCCCCGCGGGGTGCTTTGTCCGCCCTCCGGGGCCTTGAGAGAAAGAAAGGAAGTGCCGGCTATGATCAAGATCGCTCCCTCCATCCTGGCCGCGGATTTCGCCAATCTGGAGCGGGATATCGCCCGGGTGGCCTCCGCCGACTATCTCCATGTGGACGTGATGGACGGCCTCTTTGTGCCCAACATCTCCGTCGGCATCCCGGTGGTCCAGAGCATCCGGAAGGTGACCCGCCTCCCCCTGGACGTCCACCTGATGATCGACCGCCCGGTGCGGTACGTGGAGCGCTTCTGCGACGCCGGGGCGGATATCGTCACCGTCCACGTGGAGGCCGACACCGAGGAGAACACCCACAAGGCCCTGGATCTCATCCGCGCCAAGGGGAAGCGGGCCGGCGTGGTGCTGAAGCCCAGGACCCCGGCGGAGGCGGCCCTGCCGTTTCTGGACAAGTGCGGCATGGTGCTGGTGATGACCGTAGAGCCCGGCTTCGGCGGGCAGGCGTTCATGGAGGACATGATGCCCAAGCTGCGCCAGCTCCGGGCGTGGGTGGACCAACGCGGCCTGGACTGTGAGCTGGAGGTGGACGGCGGCGTGGACCCCGTCACCCGCCATACGGTCATTGCAAACGGCGCCACGGTCCTGGTGGCCGGCAGCGCGGTCTACAAGGCGGAGGACATTCCCGGGCGCATTCAGGAATTGAGAGGTTAGACTCATGGAATATTTTCCCGCGCCGCTGGAGAAGCTGGTGGAGCAGTTCGCGCGTCTCCCCGGCATCGGCGGCAAATCTGCCCAGCGCCTGGCCTTCCACGTCCTGAGCCTCACCGACGCGGAGGCTCAGGAGTTCGCGGACGCCATCCTCCAGGCCAAGCGCGGCGTCACCACCTGCCCGGTGTGCCGGAACCTGACGGCGGGCGGGCTGTGTCCCATCTGCGCCTCCCCCCGCCGGGACGAGTCCACCGTCTGCGTGGTGGCGGACCCCCGGGACGTGGCCGCCATCGAGCGGGCCCGGGAGTACACCGGCCGCTACCACGTGCTCCACGGCGTGATCTCCCCCATGAACCACGTGGGGCCGGACGACCTGGAGATCAAGTCCCTGGTGGAGCGGGTGGCCCAGGGGGACGTGAAGGAGGTCATCATGGCCACCAACCCGGACACGGAGGGGGAGGCCACCGCCATGTACCTGGCCCGGCTGCTGAAGCCCTTTGACGTCCGGGTGACCCGCCTGGCCTACGGCATCCCCGTGGGGGGACACCTGGAGTTCGCCGACGACGCCACCCTCATGCGTGCGCTGGAGGGCCGGAGAGAGCTGTAATACTTTTTCTTGAAAGAAAAAGTATCAAAAAGAACTTTAATATCGCTACCAAAATGCTGCAGCCCTTACGCTTCCCGCACGGTGACGATACATTGTTCCAATCGAAGAACAGTACAAACCGAATACGTACAAGGGCCATATCCTTCCCGGATATGGCCCTTGCTCTGCCTTTTGTCACATTTTCGCCGGATATTCCCTGTCGATCCGGTAATCCCGGTCCGCCGCCGCCTGCTCCCGGCGGATCTTCTCCTGGGCCAGGGCGTCCAGCACCTGCACGATGATCTGATTGGATACCAGGAACCCGGTGGGCGTCAGCCGCCAGCGCCCCGGCTCCGTCTCCACGGCGTGGCCGGTGTCCCGGAATTTCTCCAGCACCGCCTGGATGGGCGCAAAGGGCAGGCGGAAGCGGTACTCAAAGGTCCGCTTCTCGATTCCGTCCGCCGTCCGCAGGCCCAGCATCAGATACTCCAGGTCCCGGTCCCGGGGCGGGATGCGCTCGTTCTCGGAGAGGATATCCCCTCCCTGCTCCACCCCCTGGAGGTAGGCATCCAGGTCCCGGACGTAGGCGTAGCGCACATCCCCCAGGTCCGAGTGGGCCCCCGGCCCGAAGCCGGCGTACTCCCCCAGGGTCCAGTATTTCATGTTGTGCCGGGACTCGTACCCCGGCTTGGCGAAGTTGGAGATCTCGTACTGCCGGTATCCCAGCGCCGCCAGCCGCTCCACGCACCAGAGGTACATATCCGCCTGGAGGTCGTCGTCGGGCAGGTCCGGGTCGTCCCGCCGCGCCCACAGGGGCGTCCCCTCCTCGATCTTCAGCCCGTAGCAGCTCAGGTGCTCCGGCTCCAATGCCGCCGCCCGCTCCACGGTCTGCTGCCAGCTCTCCATGGTCTGCCCCGGCAGGCCGTAAATCAGGTCCAGGGACAGGTTGCCGATCTTCCCTTTCCGCACGGCGGCTGCGGCCGCCTCCGCCTGGGCGAAGGTGTGGGGCCGGCCCACGGCCCGCAGCTCCCCGTCGTCGGCGGACTGGACCCCCAGGGAGATGCGGTTTACCCCGGCCCGCCGCAGGGCCCGCACGGCCCGCCAGTCCCCCAGGCTGTCCGGGTTGGCCTCCATGGTGACCTCGGCGTCCGGCGCCACGCGGTAGTTTTTGTAGACCGTCTTCAGCAGGGCCTTGATCCGCTTCACGCCCAGGTAGGACGGCGTGCCGCCGCCGATGTAGACGGTATCCACCCGGTGGGCGGTGGTGTATTTCGCCGTCTCCTCCAGGTGCCGGGAGAGGACGGACACATACCGGTCCATCCGCGCCTCGGCGTTGGGCAGGGAGTAGAAGTCGCAGTAGCTGCACTTGGACCTGCAGAACGGGATATGGAGATAGAGCCCCAGGGGCTTGTCCTTCTGGACAACGGGCTGCTTTTTCAGTTCCATGGGCGGATCACCTCGATGGGCCTATTGTATCCCAAATCGCCGCCCGGCGCAAGGGCCTTCCGCCCCGGCGGACGGTTTCTTTCCGCGAAAATGGCCTTGCCTGATACTGTTCTCCCATTAGAAGCATCCTGCGTTACCGTGTGGGAAATGTAGGTATCGCAACGCTTTGGTAGCGGTATTAAAGTTCTTTTTGATACTTTTTCTTTCAAGAAAAAGTATGATGAGTTCCCGCTTGTATTGTTATCCCATCGGATGTATAATGGGACGAAACCGAAATCATTTCCCAACGTCCAAAAGAAAGGAAAAAACCGCGGGACCGGCGGCCCCGCGGCGCGGGAAGCTCATATGGATGTCTCTTTATTTGAATCCTACCGGGAGCGGATCGTCTCCAACTGCGGCAAGGTGATCCTGGGAAAGGACGAGGCCATCGAGAAGGTGCTGGTGTGCTTCCTCTGCTCCGGCCACATCCTGCTGGAGGATCTGCCGGGCACGGGCAAGACCATGCTGCTGCGGGCCTTTGCCCGGAGCGTGGGGGGTGACTTCCGGCGCATCCAGTTCACGCCGGACCTGCTGCCCAGCGACCTGACGGGCATCAACTTCTACAACACCAAGTCCGGGGAGTTCGAGTTCCGGCCCGGCCCGGTGTTCTCCCAGATCATCCTGGCCGACGAGATCAACCGGGCCACCCCCCGGACCCAGTCCAGCCTGCTGGAGGCCATGGAGGAGCGGCAGGTCACCGTGGACGGCGTCACCTACCCCATGGCGGAGCCCTTCATGGTCATGGCCACCCAGAACCCACTGGAGAGCTACGGCACCTTCCCCCTGCCGGAGGCCCAGATCGACCGCTTCTTCATGCGCCTCAGCCTGGGCTATATGTCCCGGGAGGACGAGCTGGCGGTGATCGCCCGCCGCCCGGCGGCGGCCATCGTCTCCGAGCTGCCCTGCGTGGTGACGCCGGAGGAGACGGCCCGCCTGAAGCGGGAGCGGACCCAGGTCCGGGTCTCCCCGGACGTGGCGGGCTACATCATGGACATCATCGCCGCCACCCGCACCGGCGGCCGGGGCGGCGGGGTGTCCACCCGGGGCGGCATCGCCCTCTACCAGGCGTCCCAGACCATGGCCGCCCTCCACGGCCGGGACTACGTCATCCCGGAAGACGTGCGGGACTTGGCGGTGTGCGTCCTGGCTCACCGCTCCGGCGGGGCCTCCGTCTCCCGGACCGACAGCGAGGGCTACATCCGCCGCCTGCTGGGGGAGGTCAAGGTCCCCCTGGAGGAGCTATGAGCGTCCTGTTCGTGATCCTGCTGGCGGCGGTGGCGGCGGCGCTGGAGTGGCTGAGCCTGGGCCACTGCCTGGACGGCCTCAGCGCCCAGGTGGGCATCGACCGGCGGGTGGCCGAGTGCGGCGAGACCTTTGCCCTCACCACCTCGGTGGTGAACCCCCGCCGCCTGCCGGTGCTGTTCCTGCACCTCACCGAGCGGGTGCCCCAGGAGCTGGACGCGGCCCTGGAGGGCTCCGGCGCGGTGAAGCACGACGTGCTCACCCACGAGGGCATGGTGTCCACCCTGGAGCAGACCCTCTACCTCATGCCCCGGCAGCGGGTCACTCGGACGATACGGGCCACCCTGCCCCGGCGGGGCCGGTTCGTGCTGCGGGGCCTGACCCTACAGGCCGGGGACTTCCTGGGCCTGGAGGAGGCCAGCGTCCAGCAGAACGTCTACCGGGAGATCATCATTCTCCCGCCCCGGATCGACATGGCGGAGTTCGAGCCCGCCTTCGGCAACTACCTGGGGGATATCTCCGTGTGCCGCTTCATCCTCAGCGACCCCATCCTGACGGCGGGCTTCCGGGAGTACACCGGCCGGGAGCCCCAGCGGGATATCTCCTGGCCCCGCTCCCTCCGGGAGGGACAGCTGATGGTGAAGCAGTACGACTACACCTCCGAGCTCACCGCCACCGTCATCCTCAACGTCTTCGGAGGCGACCCCGGAGAGATGGAGCGCTGCTACTCCGTGGCCCGCTGCGTCTGCGAGCGGCTGGAGGAGAAGCGCATCACCTACAGCTTTCTCACCAACGCCTCCATCGCCGCCACCGTGGGGCGCTGGAGCTATATCGGCGACGGCCTGGGCCCCCAGCATCTCTCCGCCATCCTGGAGGGGCTGGGCTCCGCCGCCCAGGCCTATGAGGTCACCCTGGTGCGCCTGCTGGAGCAGGCCGGCGCCCGCCGGGAGGCGGAGCGGGGCTTCATCCTCATCACCCCCGCCCTGGGCAGCGCGGACATGGAGCACGTCCGCCGCCTGGAGCGGGAGACAGGCCAGCGGGTGCTGGTGCTGACCGTGGAGGGAACGGAGGGCGCGGCATGAAATTCTCTGACTTTACCGCCTACGCCGGGGAGCTGTGCCTCTACCTGGCGGCCGTGGGCTTTCTTCTCTCCCCTCCCGGCGACATGGCGGGCATGGCCATCTTCCTGGCAGTGTGCCTGCTGGCGGAGTCGGCCTGCACCCTGTGGGGAAAGCGGAAGGGCATCGTCCCCTATCTCCCCCTCCTGCTGCTGGTGCCCTTCTTCTTCACGGCCCAGACCATCCGGGAGCTGCTCCGCCCCGCGCCGGTGCTCATCCTGCTCCTGCTGCGCTGCCGCGCCAGGCGGTGGCGGATGGAGTATTACTCGGTACGGAGCCTCTTCCAGACCGGCGGCGTGATCTACCTGGTCCTGTTCATGGCGTTCCTCATCACGCAGCACATCGACCGGCTGGTGTCGGACTCCTTCCCCTTTTTCGTCATGTGGCTGCTGCTCAGCGTCTACAACATGCGGATGCTGCGGAACCCCTACGTCGCCTCCCTGGACGGCCGCTTCAAGGCGCTGAACGCCGTCCTGCTGCTGTGCGTGGCCCTCACCGGCGCGCTCCTGAGCTCCGGCCCGGCGGTGACCGCCGTCACGACGGTGCTGAAGGCCCTGTGGAGCGGGGTCATCGCCCCGCTGCTGTTTGTTGTGCTCTACGTGGTGGCAATCCTGTTCTCGCTGCTCTGGTATGCGGCCAACTTCCTCTTCTGGCTGTTCGCCAGGGACCGCGGGGAGGTGGATCCGCCCAAGATCGAGACTGGGCAGATGCAGGAGGCCCTCATGGAGACCATGCCGGAGATGGCGGAGCCCTCCCAGTGGCTCATCCGCCTGGCTATCCTGGCAGGCGTCGCGGCCTTCCTCATCGTGGCGTGGCTCATCGCCCGGAACATGATCTCTCCCGCGGTAAAGGACACAGAGGACCCGGGCGCCCTCCAGCGCGAAAGCCTTGCCTCGCCGGGCCGGAAGCCCCGCCGGGGCATGGGCCGCGCCCCGGCGGAGGGGGTGCGGGAGGTCTACCGCAAGTATCTGGCCCTCTGCGCCTCCTTCCAGATCCCCGTGGACGGCCGGGCCGCCAGCGACGTGATCCGGGACCTGTCCGCCCCCTACACCGGCGGCGAGGACGCCGGGGCGCTGCGGGAGCAGTGGCTCCGGGCCCGGTTCTCCGGCCAAGAGACCTCCCCGGAGGAGGTCCGGGAGGCCCGCCAGCTCCTGCGGCGGATGCGGGAAACCGCGGCCAAGGCCAAGCGCGCGGAGAACAAGCAGCGCAAAATGGGCAGATAACCGAAAAAGCCCGGAGGCAGACTGTCTCCGGGCTCTCCGTGTGCAATACTTTTTATCATCAAAAATGCCGGTACCCCCCCGACGCCCTATCGCAGAATCCATATCTGCCCATCGGGCATCTGCTGCCAGGACCCTGGAATGACCTCCAGGATCGCCCCGTCGGGATATCTTCGGACAACGATCTCATCCCGCTCGTTCTGAGACTCCGGCAGCTCATACCAGCGGCTGAAATACAATTTATCATCTTCCCGGCAGTTTGAAAAGATTGATACGAAAAAGCACTTGTGAAACAGATGTTTGTGTGCTATAATAACATGATAACGACCTCTGCCGCGAAGCGCGGCGGGGAGGAGGGCAGCCATGGCCGTGCTGGATAAGCCAAAAGAGAGCGGACAGAAGGACGGGAGCGTCCACGCCGGTCACCGTGACCGGAAGAAGCAGCAGTTTCTCCGCCACGGCCTGGACGCCTTCGCGGACCACGAGGCCCTGGAGCTCCTGCTGTTCTACTCCATCCCCCAGCAGGACACCAATCCCCTGGCCCACCGGCTCATCGACCGCTTCGGCAGCCTCAGCGCCGTGCTGGCCGCGCCGCCGGAGGAGCTGATGCAGGTCAAGGGCGTGAAGGCCAGCACTGCGGTGCTGCTGAGTCTGGTGCCCCAGATCTACCGCCGGGCCCGGATGTCCCTCACCGAGTCCGAGGAGATCCTGGACACTACCGAGCGCCAGGGCCGGTATTTCCTGGAGCTCTTCACCGCCCAGTCCAGCGAGGTCATGTACCAGCTCTGCCTGGATGCCAAGGGGCGGAAGCTGAACGTGTACAAGGTCTGCGAGGGGGACGTGGGCAGCGTGGGCCTCAGCGTCCGGACCATCGTGGAGAATGCCCTGCGGTGCAAGGCGGCCCTGGTGGTGCTGGCCCACAACCACCCCAGCGGCGTGGCCCTGCCCTCCGCGGCGGACAAATGCGCCACCCGGCAGGTGTGGGACGCCCTGGACCCCATCGGCATCTGCCTGCTGGACCACATCATCGTGGCGGACGACGACTTCATCTCCATGCGCCAGTCGGGGATCAGTCCTTTTTCTTGAAAGAAAAAGGACCAAAAAGAACTTTTACCCTCGGGACTTCAGGCTCTGCTGCCCTTACATCTGCCGCCCGGTAACGAATGCATCATCTCACCGAAAGAGGATCGCCTATGCCAAAATTCCAAGTGGTATCAGAATACACGCCCTCCGGCGACCAGCCCCAGGCCATCGAGAAGCTGGCCCGGGGCATCGAGGACGGGCTCCGCGCCCAGGTGCTGCTGGGCGTCACCGGCTCCGGCAAGACCTACACCATGGCCAAGGTCATCGAGGCTGTCCAGCGCCCCACCCTGGTGCTGGCCCACAACAAGACCCTGGCCGCCCAGCTCTGCGAGGAGTTCAAGGAGTTTTTCCCCAACAACGCGGTGGAATACTTTGTCTCCTACTACGACTACTACCAGCCGGAGGCGTATATCCCCCATACGGACACCTTCATCGAGAAGGACGCCTCCATCAACGACGAGATCGACCGGCTGCGCCTGGCCGCCACCGCCTCCCTGCTGGAGCGGCGGGACGTGATCGTGGTGTCCTCGGTGAGCTGCATCTACGGTCTGGGTGAGCCGGAGGACTTCGAGCAGATGATGGTCTCTCTCCGGGTGGGGGCGGAGATGGAGCGGGACAAGCTGCTCCGCCGCCTCATCGACATCCGCTACGAGCGCAACGACATCGCCTTTGAGCGCAACATGTTCCGGGTCCGAGGGGACACGGTGGAGCTGTGGCCCGCCTACTGGAAGGACAGCGCCCTCCGGGTGGAGTTCTTCGGGGACGAGATCGACCGCATCAGCGAGATCGACCCGGTCAGCGGCGCCGTCAAGCGCCGGCTGAACACCATCCCCGTCTGGCCCGCCAGCCACTACGTCACCTCCAAGGAGAAGATGGACCGGGCCATCGTCCAGATCGAGAAGGAGCTGGACGAGCGGGAGGCCTGGTTCCTGGAGCACGGCAAGCTGGTGGAGGCCCAGCGCATCCGCCAGCGGACTACCTACGACATTGAGATGATGCGGGAGCTGGGCTACTGCTCCGGCATCGAGAACTACAGCCGGGTCATCTCCAACCGCCCGGTGGGGTCCCCGCCCCTGACCCTGATGGACTACTTCCCGGAGGACTTCATCCTGTTCGTGGACGAGAGCCACGTCACCCTGCCCCAGGTCCGGGCCATGTACAACGGCGACCGGGCCCGGAAGGAGAGCCTCGTCGAGTACGGCTTCCGCCTCCCCTGCGCCTTTGACAACCGGCCCCTGAAGTTCGACGAGTTCCTGGGCCGGTTCTACCAGGCGGTGTATGTCTCCGCCACCCCCGGCGACTACGAGCGGGGCGAGGCGGACCAGCTGGTGGAGCAGGTCATCCGCCCCACGGGCCTCCTGGACCCCAGGGTGGAGGTCCGGCCCGTCACCGGCCAGATCGACGACCTCATCGGCGAGATCAACGCCCGGGCCGCCAAGAACGAGCGGGTCCTGGTCACCACCCTCACCAAGAAGATGGCAGAGGACCTGACGGCCTACCTCCAGAAGGCGGGCATCCGGGTCCGCTATATGCACCACGATGTGGAGACCATCGAGCGCATGGAGCTTATCCGGGACCTGCGTCTGGGCGAGTTCGACGTGCTGGTGGGCATCAACCTGCTCCGCGAGGGCCTGGATATGCCGGAGGTCAGCCTGGTGGCCATCCTGGACGCGGACAAGGAGGGCTTCCTCCGGTCCGAGACCAGCTTGATCCAGACCATCGGCCGTGCGGCCCGGAATGCCGAGGGCATGGTGATCCTCTACGCCGACACCATCACCCCCTCCATGCGCCGGGCCATAGACGAGACGGAGCGCCGCCGCAAGATCCAGGACGACTTCAACAAGGCCCACGGCATCGTGCCCAAGACCGTCATCAAGTCCGTCCGCGAGATCCTGGAGCTCAGCAAGAGCGAGGAGGAGACCCAGCGCAAGGCGGGCCGGAAGCTCACCAAGCCCGAGGTGGAGCAGGAGATTGCCAAGCTGGAGAAGCAGATGAAAGAGGCCGCCAAGATGCTCGAATTTGAAATTGCCGCCGCATTAAGAGATCAGATCATCGAGCTTCGCGGAAAGTTGAAATAGAAAACTGTGTGTAATTCTGTGTGTAGGAGAGAGGAACCATGTCCACCATCAAGGAAAAGCTGAACCACCTGAAGTGCCTGAATGCCCTCCAGCTCAAGTGCATCGCCATGTTCCTGATGCTCTGCGACCACGCCTGGGCCACCCTGCTGCCGGACCAGCTGTGGCTCACCGCCATCGGGCGCATCGCCTTCCCCATCTTCGCCTATCAGATCGCGGAGGGGTTCTTCCTCACCCGCGATCGGAAGAAGTACCTCAAGCGCATGTTTCTCTTCGCCCTCATCTCCGAGATCCCCTTTGACCTCATGGCCGAGGGCGGGTTCATCGCCCCCATGCACCAGAATGTCATGTTCACCTTCTGCGAGGCCCTGCTGGCCCTGATGTTCCTGGAGTGGGCCAAAAAGAAGGGAAAAGTGGCTTTTGTCATCGCCCTTCCCGTGACGCTGATCGTGACCGCCGTGGTGGGCGTTTTCACCTTCGTGGACTATATGCACTACGGCGTCTGGACCGTGATCGTGTTCTACCTGTTCCGCAACGTGCCTTTCGGCTGGCTGGCGGAGCTGGTGTGCCTCTTCTATATCAACTGGGAGATGATCGGCGGGCTGGTGTACCCCATGACCCTCTTCGGGAGGTCCTTCGAGCTGCCCGAGCAGGGACTGGCCGTCCTGGCCCTCATCCCCATCTGGCTCTACAACGGGAAACAGGGCCCCCACAGCAAGAAGATCCAGTACGCCTGCTACGCCTTCTACCCCGTCCACATGCTGGTGCTGTACCTGCTGGCATGGGCGGTGTACTCCCTGGGGTGACTCTCTGAGAAAAAAGGAGGTTTCCGCATATGATGGAAGATTATGACCGCTCCCGGCTGCAAAAGGTCATCCTGCTTCTGTTGCTGGTGATGGCGGTGGTGTTCGGCATCCTCACCGGGTACTTCCAGAGCAAGCCCGGCGCTCCCTACGAGAGGACGCTGTTGTACCCCAGCCAGGAGGGGGACACCACCACCTACACCGGCAAGGCCCACGGCCAGACCGTTTCCATCGCCTGCCGCCCGGATGGGACCAGTGTGGACGTGGATCTGACCGTGGACGGCGAGCTGGTCCACGTCTGCCGGGTGGAGTACCCGGAGGGCACGGTCACCGATGAGGACGGCGATACCTGGCCCCGGGTGGAGATCCTCCGGGACGGAGAGGCGCTGTTCCGGGGAGGTTACAATCCCAATTCCCATAGTCTCTTTGAAGAGGACGGGTCCTGGCACAGCGGCGTTGTGATCTACGCCGGGACCGAGCTGCCGGAGCCGGACTTCGACGAGTTCGACATTCTCCGGTTCGCCCGGGGGCCGGCGCTGTCCCGGCGGGGAAGCTGGGCGGCCTGGGCCATGGCGGCGCTGCTGCTGTCCGGGATCACCGCCCTGGGTGTGGCGTTCCCCATGACCATGTTCCGGCTGAACCACTTTCTGTCTGTGAAGGACCCGGAGCCCACGGAGTTCTACCTCTCCATGCAGCGGTTGAGCTGGGTGGTCCTCACCGCGTTCATCTTCGGCTTCTATCTCTGGAGCCTGACCATCATCGACTGACATTTTTCCCAACAAGGAAGCGACACCTGTGAAAAAGTACCTCCCCCACCTCTGTATCCTGGCCGCCGGGAGCCTGTGGGGATTCATGGGCCTCTTTGGCCGCAAGCTCACCGCCGGCGGGCTGACCCCCGCCTCCACCGTTCTGGTCCGGAACGTGGGCGGCCTTATCCTCCTGGCCGCCATCTTCCTGATCACCGACCGCTCCGTGTTCCGCGTGTCCCCCAGGGACCTGCCCTGCTTCTTCGGCACCGGCGTGGTCAGCGTCCTGCTCTTTACCCTCTGCTACTTCAACAGCCAGCAGCGCAACTCCCTGGCCGTGGCGGCCATCCTGCTGTACACCGCCCCCACCTTCGTGGTGGTCCTCTCCGCCATCCTCTGGCGGGACAAGATCACCAAACGCAAGCTGGCGGCCCTGGCCATCGCGTTCCTGGGCTGCACCTTCGTCAGCGGCGTGTGGGGCGGGTCCCTGTCGGTGACGCCCCTGGGGCTGGCCCTGGGGATCGGCAGCGGGTTCTTCTACGCCCTGTACTCCATCTTCGGCCGGTACGCCCTGGCCAAGTACAAGCCCCTCACCGTCACCCTCTACACCTTCGTCTTCGCCGGGGCCGGGGCGCTGGTCACCAGCCTGCGCCCGGCGGAGCTGGCCGCCGCCTTCACCTCCCCCCGCATGGTCCTGCTGGCCCTGGGGCTGGTGGTGGTGTCCACGGTGCTGCCCTACATCCTCTACACCAGGGGACTGGCGGAGATCGAGAGCGGCAAGGCATCCATCCTGGCCAGCGTGGAGCCGGTGGTGGCGGCGCTGGTAGGCGTGGCCGCCTTCGGGGAACCCATGACCCCCATGGTCCTGCTGGGGCTGGTCTGTATTTTACTTTCCGTGTACATACTGAGGTGATGTTATGGCAAAGCAGAAAGAAGAAAAAACCAACGTCATGCGGACGTTGGAACAGAAGAAAGTCCCCTACACCCCCCACACCTACCCCCACGACGGGGACGCCGCCCCGGACGGCGAGAGCGTGGCGCGGATGCTGGGAAAGGACCCGGCGTCGGTATTCAAGACTCTGGTCACCAAGGGCGCGTCTGGGGGCTATTACGTGTTCGACATTCCCGTGGCGGCGACCCTGGACCTGAAAAAAGCCGCCAAGGCGGTGGGGGAGAAGTCCATCGCCATGCTGCCCGCCAAGGAGCTGCTGCCCCTCACCGGCTACGTCCACGGCGGCTGCTCCCCGGTGGGGATGAAGAAGCAGTTCCCCACGGTATTCCACGAGAGCTGCCTGGACCTGGCTACCATGCTGGTATCCGCCGGGAAGATCGGCTATCAGGTGGAGCTGCAACCCGCCGCCCTCATCGCCCTGGTCCGGGGCAAGACGGCGGACGTGATCGTGAAATGAGAGGGGGGAACGGAGATGACGCCCCAATCCCGTGAGCTGATCGAAAAATTCGAGGTCCGCAAGACCAAGCAGCAGAAAGCCGCCTTCCGTGACTGGCTCTGCCGCACCCTGGAGGCGGCGGGCTGCCGCCCGGTGGTGGAGACCAAGGGCATGTCCAACAACGTGGTGGTGGGAACCCCGGAAACGGCAAAGGTCATTTTCTCCGCCCACTACGACACCCAGGCCGTGCTGCCCATCCCCAACTTCATCACCCCGCGCAATATCGGGTGGTACCTGCTGTACCAACTGGCGCTGGTGGTGCCCATGTTCCTGGCCGTCGTTGTCGTGGAGTTCGCGGCCATCATGCTGACCGATGTCCTGCTGGGGGCGGCGTCGGTGTTCGTGGGAATGATCGCGGCTTACGCGGTGCTGATCCTCCTTGTCTCGCTGATGCTGGCCGGGCCCGCCAACAAGCACACCATGAACGACAACACCAGCGGCGTTCTCACCCTGCTGGAGAGCATTTTGGCCATGCCCCCGGAGGACCGGGAGAAGGTCTGCTTTGTGTTTTTCGACAATGAGGAGCTGGGGATGCTGGGCTCCTTCGCCTTCGCCAAGACCCACAAAGAGGTAAAGCAAAACACTCTTAATATCAATTTCGACTGCGTCTCCGACGGCGACAGCATCCAGTTCTTTCCCGGAAAGAAAACCAAAAAGGACCCGGAGGCAATTGCTTCTATTGAAAAGCACTTCCAAGGCCGTGGGCAGAAAACCACAGAGGTGGTCCGCGGATTCGGCTTTTATCCTTCGGATAACGCCGTATTCAAAAAGGGCGTGGGCGTCTGCGCCCTGCACTACAAAAAACCTTTCGGGTGGTATATGAGCAGAATCCACACCAAGCGGGACACTGTGATGGAGGAGGAGAACATCGTTCTCCTCCGGGACGGCGTGCTCCGGATGGCGGCGGACAGGACCACCTAGCCCTATGGACTGGGCGCCGTGGGGCTTCCAGCCCCTCGGGGGTCCTGGTAGGGACCTTCGGTCCCTGCTGACCCTGGGTGACTTTTCTCGCGCGAGAAAAGTCACCAAAAGCGCGCCAGCCCTACGGGCTGGACCCCCTTTTTATTAAGAACACCTTGGGTAGTGGGAAATGGATTGGGAGCAACGCATCGGGGGTGCGGTGTGATTTTTCCTTAGTCTTACTGCTGGTTGCTCCGTTCCACTACGCAATTGAGGGCGTGGGAGCTATTCGGGTGCGTAACGAAACATTGCGGAATGGAACAGAACAGCCCCTAAATCCGCCGAAAGGGCTCCAATTCCTTTTCCAGGCAGAGGCCCGCGTCCAGCCCCAATAAAAAGGCGTGTTCCGCTCGGAGGCGGGACAGGATGTCCAGACAGTCCTCCAGCTCGAACAGGTCCTCCCCGAACAGTCCGGGAATCTTCCCCAACTTGTCCTTGACTTTTTCCAGCCGCTGTTCAGCATCACTGGCCACATCGTCATGCTGTGGAGGGTAGAGCTTCAACAGCGTCTTATAGAGCGTTTGAGAACAGTAGCGCATAACGATGGCCTCCAAAACCCGAAGTTTTATTAGTGCCTATCCTTACTATAACACGAAGTTAAATTGGTGTCAAGAGGGAAATTAAAATGGATGCAACCATGGAGATATTTGGTCAGAGACTAAAACTGCTCCGAAAGGAGCGAAACATGACACAAAAGGAAATTGCCGAATTGTTGGACAGGACAGACCGGCAGGTACAGGCTTTAGAAGCGGGCCGAGTTAATGTTCCCGGTCTGACCCTCATCAAGTTAGCGGATTTTTTTGAGGTGAGTACAGATTATCTGTTGGGAAGAAGCGAGGAACGTCACTAAAAAATCCCTCCCACCCGCGAGGTATGCAGTACCGCACGAAGGGTAATTGGCACCCCGAAACGTGGGACGCGCCGAGGGATTTTTGCTGGTACTCCTTGTGGACATACTCAAACAGACGCAAGAGTCTCATATACGGGACCCGGCCCGGTTCAGACCGGACCAGCCACAGGAAAAGCGCAAAACCAAACAAAAAATTGAAAGGGGGTCCAGCCCGCAGGGCTGGCGTCCTTTTGGGTACTTTTCCCACGTGGGAAAAGTACCCCAGGGTCAGCAGGGACCGAAGGTCCCTACCGTCCACCGAGGGGCTGGAAGCCCCACCGCAATCAACCGATTGAATGAGGAATCATATCATGCAGGACAAGATCTATATTAAGGGTGCCCGAGAAAATAATTTAAAGAATGTCGATGTGGAGATCCCACGGGATAAGTTAGTGGTGATCACGGGCCTCTCCGGCTCGGGAAAATCCTCCCTGGCGTTTGACACCATCTACGCCGAGGGCCAGCGGCGGTATGTGGAGAGTTTGAGCTCCTACGCCCGGATGTTTTTGGGGCAGATGGAGAAGCCGGACGTGGACTACATCGACGGTCTCTCCCCGGCCATCTCCATCGACCAGAAGACCACCAGCAAGAACCCCCGCTCCACCGTGGGCACGGTGACGGAGATCTACGACTATTTGCGCCTGCTGTGGGCCCGGGTGGGCACCCCCCACTGCCCGGTGTGCGGCAAGGAGATCAAACAGCAGACCATCGACCAGATCATCGACCAGATCTTGGAGCTGCCGGAGGGCACCCGCATCCAGGTCCTGGCCCCGGTGGTCCGGGGGCGGAAAGGCGAGTACACCAAGGTCTTTGAGGACGCACAGCGGTCCGGCTACATCCGGGCCCGGGTGGACGGCATCCTCTACGAGCTGGGCCAGGACGAGATCAGGCTGGACAAGAACAAGAAGCACAACATCGAGATCGTGGTGGACCGGCTGGTGGTCCGCCCAGATATCCGGCAGCGGCTGACGGACAGCGTGGAGACCGCCTCAGGTCTGGCCGGTGGCATCGTCATCGTCAACCAGGTCCGGGAGGAGAAGGATATGCTCTTCTCCCAGAACTACGCCTGCGAGGACTGCGGCGTCAGCATCGAGGAGCTGACCCCCCGGATGTTCTCCTTCAATAACCCCTACGGCGCCTGCCCGGCCTGCACGGGCCTGGGCAGCCAGCTGAAGATCGACCCGGAGCTGATCGTCCCTGACCCCAGCCGCACCATCCTGGAGGGGGCCATCCAGGCCGCCGGGTGGAACAACATCCGGGGCGACGGCGTCAGCCGGATGTACTTCGAGGCCCTGGCCAAGAAGTACCGCTTCAAGCTGACCACCCCCTGGCGGGACCTGAGCGCTGCCGCCAAGGACGTGATCCTCTACGGCACCAAGGGGGAGAAACTGGAGCTGACCTATGACCAGCCCCGGGGCAAGGGCGTCCTCCACCAGCCCTTCGAGGGCATCTGCAACAACCTGGAGCGCCGCTACCGGGAGACCCAGTCCGACTCCTCCCGGAAAGAGCTGGAGGAGAACATGAGCGAGTGCCCCTGCCCGGTGTGCAAGGGCAAGCGGCTGAAAATGGAGAGCCTGGCCGTCACCGTAGGCGGCAGCAGCATCTACGACTTCACCACTTTGCCGGTGACGGCGGCCCTGGACTTCGTGGAGCATCTGACTTTGACCAGGACCCAGCACCTGATCGCGGACCTGATCTTAAAGGAGATACGCTCCCGGCTGGGATTTTTGAAGAGCGTGGGGCTGGAGTACCTGACCCTGAGCCGCAGCGCCGCCACCCTGTCCGGCGGCGAGAGCCAGCGCATCCGCCTGGCCACCCAGATCGGCTCCAGCCTCATGGGGGTGCTGTATATCCTGGACGAGCCGTCCATCGGCCTCCACCAGCGGGACAACGACAAGCTGCTCCAGACCCTCCGGGACCTGCGGGACCTGGGCAACACCCTGATCGTGGTGGAGCACGACGAGGACACCATGCGGGCGGCGGACTATATCATCGACGTGGGCCCCGGCGCCGGCGTCCACGGCGGGCGCATCATCGCCGCCGGGACCCCGGAGGAGGTAGCCGCCAACCCGGCATCCCTGACGGGCCAGTACCTCAGCGGCCGGCGGTGCATCGCCGTCCCCAAGACGCGGCGAAAGGGAAACGGGCACAGCCTGACCGTTCGCGGCGCGGCGGAGAACAACCTGAAGCACATCGACGTCTCCATCCCCCTGGGGACCTTCACCTGCGTCACCGGCGTGTCCGGCAGCGGCAAGTCCTCCCTGGTCAACGAGATCCTCTTCAAGCGCCTGGGGGCGGACCTGAACCGGATGAAATGCCGCCCCGGCAGGCACAACGGCCTGGAGGGGGAGGAGTACCTGGACAAGGTGGTGGGCATCGACCAGAGCCCCATCGGCCGGACGCCTCGTTCCAACCCGGCCACCTACACCGGCGTGTTCAACGACATCCGGGACCTGTTCGCCTCCACGCCGGAGGCCAAGGCCCGAGGCTACGGTTCCGGCCGGTTTAGCTTCAACGTCCGGGGCGGCCGGTGCGAGGCCTGCTCCGGCGACGGCCTCATCAAAATCGAGATGCACTTCCTGCCAGACATCTACGTCCCTTGCGAGGTCTGCAAGGGCAAGCGCTACAACCGGGAGACCCTGGAGGTGCGCTACAAGGGCAAGAACATCTACGAGTGCCTGGAAATGACCGCCGAGGAGGCCAAGGAGTTCTTCAAGCCCCTGCCCAAGATCGCCTCCAAGATGGAGACGCTGTGCGACGTGGGCCTGGGCTATATCAAGGTGGGCCAGGCGTCCACCACCCTCTCCGGCGGCGAGGCCCAGCGGGTGAAGCTGGCCACGGAGCTGAGCCGGCGGAGCACGGGCAGCACCATCTATATCCTGGACGAGCCCACCACGGGCCTCCACACCGAGGACGTAGGCAAGCTGCTGGAGGTGCTCCAGCGGCTGGTGGACGCGGGCAATACGGTGGTGGTCATCGAGCACAACCTGGACGTCATCAAGTGCGCGGACCACATCATCGACCTGGGCCCCGAGGGCGGCGACAAGGGCGGCACCGTGGTCTGCACCGGCACGCCGGAGGAGGTGGCCGCCTGCGAGGCCAGCTACACGGGCCAATACCTGAAAAAAGTCCTGCACTGACAGGACAGTCGAATCGAGGCAGTATATGGATATTTTGCAGTGGCTGACCGAAACCTTCGGCGGCGAGCTGTGCTTCACGGTCCTGGTGTCCATGATCCCGGTGGTGGAGCTGCGGGGAGGCATCCCCTTCGGCGTGGCCCGCGGCCTGCCGGTGTGGGCGGCGTATGCGGCGGCAGTGATCGGCAACATGCTGCCGGTGCCGTTCATCATCGTCTATATCCGCCGCTTTCTCCAGTGGATGCGCCGCCACTCTCCCCGCCTGAACCGCCTGGCGGACACCATCGAGCGCAAGGCCCACCTGAAAGGCCGGAAGGTCACCAAGTACAAATACCTGGGGCTGTTGCTCTTCGTCGCCATTCCCCTGCCGGGGACCGGCGCGTGGACGGGAGCCCTGGCGGCGGCGTTCCTGGATATGCGGCTGCGGCGGGCAATCCCCTCCATTTTTGCCGGGGTGGTCCTGGCCGGGGCGGCCATCAGCATCCTGACCTACGGCGTGGCGGCACTGCTCTGACTGTCAACCGCTGTTCCCTCCGCATACACTGTCGTAAATGATTTCAGCAGCGGAGGGATGGATATGCAGTTGTGGCAGGACGGTCTGCTGGCGATGCTGGCGGCCATAGGGCTGGCGTCGCTGATGTGGGCGGCGGTACGGACGGTGCTGTTTTCCGGGCCGGAGCGCCGGCCCAGGGCGGTGGTGATCGTCCCCGCCGCCGGGGACGGGGCGGACCTGGAGGGGCAGGTCCGAAAGCTCGCCCTGCTCCGGCAGGAGCAGGGGGCCTTTGGACGGGTCCTGCTGTTGGACTGCGGGCTCAATGACACAGGGCGGCGGGCCGCCGCCCTGCTGGCAGAAGGCGACCGGTGGGTTGCTGTCTGCCGACAGGAGGAGATTTTTCAATACCTCCGGTAGGGGGCGCGACAGGTGCGCCGCAGGCGCAACTGTTAAATGTTTCGAGGGGACTATGTCCCCGAGGAACATCTAGGGGGCTCCGCCCCCACCAGGGCTGATTGGCACCCCCAGGCGGGGTGCGCCCCTGGGTTACTTTTCCCTTGCAGGAAAAGTAACCAAAAGTGCACTCAAGAAAACCAGGAATGGTTTTCTTGAGAATCTTTCCTTATTTTTTGTTTCGTTTTGCGCTCCCCCTTTGGTTGGTTTGGTCTAAACCGAACTGGGTCCCGTGTATGAGGCGAAGCGGCTGTTTCAGTATGTCCCCAAGGAGATCCTGCTGCGGCGCAAGTTTCGCCGCTTGGGGCGGCGAAACCGGAACATTGGCTGCGCTGGTCGTTTTTTGTTGACCGACTGCGTCCTGCTCCGTTCCACTACGCAAAAGACAGATTCCCGTATACGGCCCGACAAGAAACATCCATCAATTGCGTAGTGGAACGGAGCAACCAGCAGTAAGACTAAGGAAAAACAAGACGGCACCCTCGATGAATGCTTTCCCTGGCCCCTAGTTCCACCATCCATCTACCCTTAACAAAAAAATGTCAGAGGTCCAGCCCTACGGGCTGGCGGTTTTTCCGGCCACTTTTTGGCGGCAAAAAGTGGCCCCAGGGTGCCGGCAGGCACTGAAAGACATATTAAGAGGTGGTAGGGGCCGGAGGCCCCTACTGATTCGCATTCGGGGGGCTGCGCCCCCACGCCCCCTTAGAAAGGATTTTTAGGAAATGAACACCACCTCCACCCTCGATGGAAAAATCTTAAACGTGATTTATACGAACGAGGAGAACGGTTACACCGTTCTCCGCCTTCTCACCACCGACGGCGAGGTGGCGACAGTCGTCGGCACCATCCCCTGTGCCTCGCCGGGGGAGAACCTCATCGTCACCGGCCGGTGGGTCAACCATCCCACCCACGGGGAGCAGCTCCAGGCCGAGCAGGTGGAGCGCTATATGCCCACTACCAAGGACGACATCCTCACCTACCTGTCCTCCGGCGTGCTCAAGGGCATCGGCCCCGCCACGGCGGAGCGGCTGGTGCTCCGCTTCGGGGAGGACACCCTCCGCGTCCTGGACGAGGAGCCCCAGGAGCTGACCAAAATCAAGGGCATCACGGCGCGAAAAGCCCAGGAGCTGGCCGAGAGCTACCGCTATCAGACCGGCCTGCGCCGCCTGCTGGACTTCCTGTCCGTCAACGACCTGCCCCTGACCCTTGCCACCAGATTGTACCGCCGCTACGGACTGGACGCCCTGGACGCGGTGCGGAACAATCCCTACCTCCTGGTGGACGAGCTGTACGGCGTGGACTTCGCCGTCATGGACGAGATCGCCCTGTCCATGGGCATGGCCGGGGACAGCCGCCGGCGAATCGAGGCCGCCGTTCTCTTCGAGCTGACCTATAACCTGAACAACGGCCACGTATTTCTGCCCCGGGACAAGCTCATTGCCGCCGCGTCGGAGCTCATCGACTGCCCGCCGGACATGATCGAGACCTCCCTGGACGATCTGGTCACCCGGGGCGCGGTCCGCTGTGAGCGGGTGGCCAAGGTGGAGGCCTGCTACCTCCGCCGCCTCCACGACGCAGAAACCTACGTCACCGAGAAGCTGGACCGGATGCTCCGCATCCAGGCGGACCGCTCCGACTATGTGGTGAACCGCCTAGAGGAGATCATCGGCCAGATCGAGGCCGGGCAGTCCATCACCTACGCCCCCGCCCAGAGGAAGGCGGTGGAGCTGGCGGCAAAGCAGGGCCTGGTGCTCCTCACCGGCGGCCCCGGCACCGGCAAGACCACCTCTGTCCGGGCCATCGTGGCCATGCTGGACCGGATGGGCTGCACTACCCTCCTGATGGCCCCCACGGGCCGGGCGGCCAAGCGCCTGGGGGAGCTCTGCGGCAGGGAGGCCCAGACGGTACATAGATGCCTGGGCATGACCTGGAAGGAGGACACCGGCGAGCTCAGCTTCCAGAAAAACGAAAAGGACCCCCTCCAGGCGGAGGCGGTCATCGTGGACGAGATGAGCATGGTGGACCTGCCGCTGATGGCGGAGCTGCTGGCCGCCCTCCGGGACGACTGCCGCCTCATCATGGTGGGCGACCCGGACCAGCTGCCGTCGGTGGGGCCGGGGAACGTGTTCTCTGACCTCATCCGCAGCGGCCGGGTCCCGGCGGTGCATCTCACGGAGATCTTCCGCCAGGCCCAGGCGTCGGCCATCATCCGCACCGCCCACGCGGTGAACCAGGGCAAGCTGCCGGAGCTGAAAAACAACGCCAAGAGCGACTTCTTTTTCATGCGCCGCCGGGACCCCATGGCGGTGGTGGACCTGGTGGTGGAGCTCTGCCTCCGGCGGCTGCCCCAGAACATGGGCATCGAGTCCGGCCAGATCCAGGTCCTCTGCCCCACCCGCAAGGGGGAGTGGGGCACCCAGGCCCTGAACAGGGCCCTCCAGAAGGCCCTGAACCCGCCTTCCCCGGACAAGCGCCAGCGGGCCTGGGGGGACGTGACCTTCCGCACCGGGGACCGAATCATGCAGATCCGCAACAACTACGACGTGCTCTGGGTCCGGGACGACGGCGTCACCGGCTCCGGCATCTTCAACGGCGACGTGGGTGTGGTGGAGGAGATTGACCCCTCCGGGGAGCTGATGGTTCTCCGCTTCGATGACCGCACCGCCACCTACACGGCGGACATGCTGGGGGAGCTGGAGCTGGCCTACGCGGTGACGGTCCACAAGAGCCAGGGCAGCGAGTACCGGGCGGTGGTGCTGGTGACTCTTCCGGCGGCCCCGGCGCTGATGGTCCGGGGGGTGCTGTACACCGGCGTCACCCGGGCCCGGGAGCTGCTGGTGGTGGTGGGTGACGACGCTGCCCTCAGCCGCATGGCGGCCAACGACCGCCAGCAGCGCCGGTACAGCGGCCTCCGCTGGCGTCTGAAGCGCAGCGGGCAGGCCCCCGTTGAGCCAGCGCGGCCGTAGAGGCGGCGGGTATCCCATATACGACAGAGAGGCTGGCCGCTCACGCGGCCAGCCTTCCTGCTACGATCGCCATCTGTTCCTCTGTCACCTCCACCTGCTCCAGCCGCAGCTCCACCACCCGGTCCGGGTAGACGAGGAGGTACCACCTCCCGCCTGGCCGGGTATAGACCCGCTCCGCGCCCCAGGCGGTCCCGTCCGCCAGCTCATAGCCGGTATCCTTCTTATCCCACCAGGAGACCAGCCGCTCCAGGCACCAGTCCCGCAGCCACTGCCAGCGGAACACCGTCACGCTGTACTCCAACCCCGGCGGCACCGGCCCCGCCGGGACCACGGCGCCGTCCTGGCGGTACTGCCCGCCCCAGGCCAGCGGGGAGCGGTCCGGGTCCGCGTGACAGGTGTAGGGGATGTTCTCCGGCAGCGCGACCCCCAGGTCCTCCAGCGTCAGGGGAAGCTGGTCCCGGTAGAGGGTGGTCTCCCGCTCCTCCCCGGCGGCGTTCAGGTAGGTGTAGGGCTCCGTCACATGGCCGTCCTCCGCGTGGGCATCCTGGAAGGCAGGGAGGAAAGCAGCCACCCCGCCGGTGTAGACCAGGGCCAGCACCACCGCCGCCAGGATGCAGACGCCCCGGGTGCCCTCCCGGCTCCAGCCCTGCCGCCTGGCCAGAGTCAGTATCCCATACTCGGCGGCTATGACGGCGGAGGTGGCCGCGAAGATCAGGAGGACCACCCATACCATGCCTCCCGGCTCACCGGAGGCGGAGAGAAAATAGCCCATGAGTCCCGCTGCGGCCCCGATGAGCAGCACATAGGTGCCATACAGGTGGAGCCGCCAGTGGTTTCTCGCGCAGGCCCCGCCCCTGGATACCGACCACCGGGAGCGGAGGTACCATAGGAAGTAGTCCCCCAGCATCACCAGCAGATAGAGCAAACACAACAGCACCAGCCCCGTGAGCCATACCGTGGAGCCGTCCCGGATGCCGGACAATCCGCCATACAGAAAGCTGAACCGCAGCCCGTCCCATACGGATATCAGATCGATCAATATGCTGAAGCTCAGCAGGCCCATGCTGAGGACCTGGGTCTTCAGCATAGACCGGTGGATGGCCCGCAGCTTCGCCGCCTCGTCGGTCTCGATGGGGATGGGCCGCTCCTCCCGGCTGCGGAAGTACTGCATGGGGCCGTAGGAGCCCACGAACTCCCACCCGGCGGCCGCACAGTACTCCGCGTAGGTCATCTGGTCCTCGGTGGGCACGGCGTCGTACACCGAGGCGGCGGGGAAGTAGGTGACGGCGTAGTGGACGTCCTCCGGCTCTCCCCGGCGGTAGGTCCAGCCCCAGGCGGCCACCTTCTCCAGATGCCAGCCCCGCCTGTGCATCCTCTCCACATGCCGGGCCATGGCGTCGCCGTCGCTAAACTGGTACAGGTTGATCTGGAATCTTTTGTCCCTCATGCGAACTCCCCCTCTCCGAACCGGACGTAGTCCTCCACTTGCCGCCGCAGCCGCTCCGTCTCCTGCTCCAGCCGCTCCCGGCCCTTGGCGGTGATGACGTAGCTCCGCTTCCGGCCCTCGCACTTGGTCTCCCGGATGAAGCCCTCCTCCGAAAAGCTCTCCAGCAGGCTGTACAGGGTCCCCGGCCCGATGACCACCCGGTCCCCGGTCATCCGCCGCACCCGCTCCATGATATCCGCGCCGCACTGCTCCCGCTGGAGGCACAGCAGGATATAAAACATCTGCTCCGTCAGGGTCTGGAATTTTTCCCTTGCCACGCAAAAGACCTCCTTCCGGAATATCGAACATCGATATCGATATTCATAGTATAATAGCGATATTCGATATTGTCAATCCCTCAACCAAAATTTTTTGCGTTACAGAAAAGACGCTCAAAAAGCGGGGGCCGCTGTTTTCAGCGGTCCCCGCAACGGAAGTCATATCCCCGGCTCTATTTACGCCGTCTGAGGATCTCGTCCAGCAGGGCGTTGGCGGCGTCCTGCTTGCTCATCAGCGGCAACTCTTTCTGCCCATCCGGCGTCAGGAGGGTGAGGATGTTGGTGTCGATGCCGAACCCGGCCCCGGCGGTCTGGGTGTTGTTGGCGGCAATCATATCCAGGTGCTTGCGCTCCAGCTTGGCGCGGCTGTTCTCCAGCAGGTGCTCCGTCTCCATGGAGAACCCGCAGAGGAACTGCCCCGGCTTCTTCCGCTCCCCCAGGGCGGCCAGGATATCCCGGGTCCGGGCCAGGGGGATGGACAGCTCCCCGTCGCCCTTCTTGATCTTGTTCTCCGCCACGCTGGCGGGCCGGTAGTCCGCCACGGCGGCGGCCTTGATGATGATATCTGCCTCCGGGGCCCGGGCCGTCACCGCCTCGTACATGTCCTGGGCGCTGGTCACGTCCACCACGTCCATGTACCCCGGCCTGGGCAGGTCCACGGGCCCGGACACCAGCGTCACCTCCGCCCCCCGCCAGCTGGCCGCCTTGGCCACGGCGTAGCCCATCTTGCCGGAGGACCGGTTGGTGAGGTACCGCACCGGGTCCAGGGCCTCCCTGGTGGGCCCGGCGGTGACCAGGACCTTCAGCCCCGCCATGTCCTTCTCGTGGGCCAGGGCGTGGAGGCAGGTCTCCAGCAGCTGCTCCGGCTCCGGCAGTTTCCCCACTCCCACCGCGCCGCAGGCCAGACGGCCCGTGGCGGGCTCCACGATCTCCCAGCCGTAGTGCCGCAGGGCGGCCAGGTTGTCCTGGGTCACGGGGTTCAGATACATTTTTGTGTTCATGGCCGGGGCGGCGGCCTTGGGGCAGTCGCAGGCCAGCACCGTGGTGGTCAGCATATCGTCGGCGATACCGTGGGCCAGCTTGGCCAGCACGTTGGCGGTGGCCGGGGCGATGAGCACGAAGTCCGCCCGGTCCGCCACGGCGATGTGCTCCACGCTGTGGGCGAAGTTCCGGTCGAAGGTATCCACCAGGGCCTTGTTCCCGGTGAGCTGTTCAAAGGTGAGGGGGGCGACGAACTGGGTGGCGTTGGCGGTCATCAGGACCTGCACGTCCGCGTGCTGCTTGACCAGGGCGGAGGCCAGGGCCGCCGCCTTGTAGCAGGCGATAC
>CANQCS010000046.1 GCA_947589745.1 uncultured Oscillospiraceae bacterium | reverse complement strand
AGTCCACGGTGACGCGGATGATCTGGGGCGTCAGGGCGTTGAAGACCATGCCCAGGCAGGCGAAGAGGATCGCCGACACGAAGAACCAGAGATTGCCCCGCAGATAGCGGAGGATCATGTTGGCCTTCTCCCGCCCAGACAGCTTGAAATGTGTTTCCTTTTGCATAATTCCTCCTATTTCTCATACGACTTTCCCACGAGAAGCATCTCCCGTTACCGGGTGGAAAACGTAGGAATTGCAGCGCCTTGGAAGCGAAAGTAAAGTTCTTTTTGATTCTTTTTCTTTCAAGAAAAAGAATCAAAAGGCGCAAAAAAGGCGCCCCTCCTGTGAGGGACGCCATCACATAACGGAAGCAGGCCGCGCTAACACAGCCCAAAGGCGCGGGAAACGCCCACTGGTCCCTCAGTCCTGATGTGCTCTTTTCTGAACTGACCGTACAGCAGCATGACACGCGCCTCCTTTCCAAAATTTGCTCTCGCAAAGCAGTAGTATAGTCCCTTTCCCGGCGGTTGTCAAGGGGGAATTTCGTCTTTCCGGGAGGGACAGAGACGGGGACGGCGCGCCGTCCCCGTCTCTGTCCCTATTCCGCACGGTAACGAAGGATGCTTCTAACGGGAGAATCGTATCAGAACCCATCTCGGCCGGTATGCTCACCGGTTTTTCTCGATATCCTGCCAGTTGGCGTTGCTGAGGATCTCGGCGTCCTCACCCACCAGCGCCTTCCCGGCCTCCTGGTCGCCCTTCAGCTGGTACAGCATCCAGGCGGTCATATAGCCGTCGGTCCGCATCTGCATCTCCCAGTGTTCCGCTCCCGATACCCTGGCCCTGATCTTGAAGACGTCTTCGCCCATGCCGTTGTAGTTGGCGATGAGGCTCTCCAGCGGGGCAACGCCGCCGAATTCCTGCTCAATATCGGCGGCTCCGCTGTCGTCGGACGTTCCGGTCCCGGCGGTCATAAAGTACGGGATACGGACCTTTGTGATATCGTACTCCCAGCCCATATTTTTCGCCAGGGACGGATAGGAGGCACTCCCCGTGAAAATGGCCTTGTACTTGCCGCTGTTGTCAAATTCTGTGGCGGCCCGCAGCGCGGCGGCCCCGCCCTGGGAGTACCCGGCCACGCCGATGTTTTCCTCGTCGACTTTCCCATAAAAAACGCTGTCCGAATTTTGATCAAGGTCCAGGATGCTGTCGAGGGCCTCGGCGGTGGACGCGCCTGTCCCCGACTGCCTGTCGTCATTCCCGGCCACGATGAAGCCCCAGGAGGCCAGCCGAGCAAAAAACGGCTCGTAGTTCAGCGCGGCGGTGTTGCTCCCGTTGGCTACGATCACCAGCGGGTACTTCTCCGCTTTGCTCTCCAGCTCCGCCGGATACCAGACGCGCAGATGCCCGATCGCCTTGTCCTCCGAGCTGATGACCGTGTTGGCCACCTGGTACCCGCCAAGCCCCGCGTATTGTTTCTCCAGGGGCGCACCGGACTGGAATTGGGTATAGTAGTCCTGGGGCAGCAGGGGCTTTTGGGACTCCCTGTAGTTTTTCACCAGCAGGACCCCCACAACGAGGAGAATGAGAAGCACGATAACCAGTATCACGATCCCGATCCATTTCACCATTTTCAGCATACCCCTTTTCATGACCGTTCTCCCTCCGCTTGACAGCGCAAGCCGCTTTCGTTATAATGAAGTTGAAACAAATGTCCCGTATATATATATCTGTTCCTAACAGATGCCAGTATAGCGGCGGGCAGACTGCCTGTCAACATGAAACGGGGCCTGGCGGCCTATGCGGTACAAAAAGGGGGATATTGTTCCTGATGAAGAGAGATCAGACGGCGTTCCTGAAGCTCTGCCTGGCCGATGCGCTCATCCGGCTGATGGCGAAGCAGGACTACAACGCCATCAGCATCAACGCAATCTGCCAGCTGGCAGGGGTGGGGAGGACCACGTTTTACCGCCACCTGGACCGAAAAAACAGCAAGGAGGAGCTGCTTTTGTTCAAGCTCACCTACGAGTGGGAGCAGTACGTCAATCTGGCGGACGAGGAGGTCCGAAAGAACAAGGGTGGTTACCTGACCCAATTTATCTACGAGAACCGAAAGCTGTTCACCCTGCTCCATGACAACGGCCTTATCTCGGTCATTATGAGATCCATGGAGCTGATGATCCCGGATGCGGACGGCTTGGACTACGGCCGGGACAGAAATACCGCGTACCTCATGTCCTTTTGCATTTACGGCTATTTCGGCATCATCTACCAGTGGATCAAATACGGCTTCGACGAGACGCCGGAGGAGGTCAACAGGCATATCGCCGAGACCCTCGCGCAGGGGAAGGCGTAGCGGCGGGGGACCATCACACAGAACAAAAGACTCTCTCCGTGGCCGCGGCCACGGAGAGAGTCTTTCGTCCCTCCGGCAGCGGCCGGAGGATATTTATTTGTCTGGGATCTCCAGGATGTACCGCTCGTAGGCGTTGATGATGGTGGTGTCCCCGTGCCGGAGCACCCGGGGGCGGTTCACGTTGTAGTTGGCGTGGACGTGGCCGTGGATCAGGTATTTGGGGTGGTACCTGTCCATGAGATCGACGAGGCAGTCGAAGCCCCGGTGGGCGTAGTCCTCCCCGTCGCCGTAGCCGGTGGCCGGGGCGTGGGTCACCACGATATCCACGCCCCCGGCGAGGGTCAGCGGCAGCCACAGCTTGTGGATGCGCCGGACCATCTGGCGCTCGGTGTACTGGTTGGCGCCGCCGCTGTAGAGGGGGCAGCCCCCCAGGCCCAGGATGCGCAGGCCGTTCACCGTCACCAGCTTGTCGTCGATGCAGTCGCAGCCCTCCGGGGGGCGGGTGTCGTAGGTACTGTCGTGGTTGCCGGGCACATAGAGCACCTTGGCCCGGCCCATGGTCACCAGAAAGCTGAGATACAGTGCGTTCAGGTCGCCGCAGGAGAGGATGAGGTCGATATCATCCAGCCGCCCCGGCTGGTAGTAGTCCCAGTAGTAGGGGCTCTCCTTATCGGCCACCAGCAGCAGCTTCACAGCAGGGTCCCCTCCTTCTCGGGGGCAATGTCATCCCGGTAGACCCCCTGGAGGCGGACGATGGACCTGGACATGGGCAGCAGCTGGTCAAAGCCGGGGATGGCCCCGTCCACGCAGTCGCACAGCCAGTCCATGTGGAGGATCTCCTCCGGGGAGAACCAGTGGCCGCCGTCGCTGCGGACCGCGCCGCTCTGGTCCCGGATGGGCCGCTGGAAAGGGACGATGGCGCCGCTGGCGATGCCGCTCTGGAGAATGTCCACCAGCTGCCGCAGGCCGGCCGGCAGCTCGTCGGTGGCCAGCACCCCCACGGCCTGGCTCTTCATGCCCCACCAGTAGTTGACGGCCCGCTTGTTCTCCTTGTTGGTGCTGTAGGCGTCCCAGCTGCCGGAGAGGATGGAGCGGACCAGCTTCTCATAGAAGTGGCCCCAGTGCCAGTAGGGGGAGGCGATGGGCCGCAGGGTCCCGCCGGGCCGGAGCTGGCACAGGCCCCAGGGCTCGCTGATCCGGTCCGGGGTGGGAATATCCCGGTTGGAGATCAGGTCCACGCCTTCCTTGGCGAGAGCGCCCAGGGGGTCCTCCTCCACGCAGGACCAGCGGAGGTGGATGCGGGAGCGGGGGTTGGTGAGCCGCGCCCCCAGGGCGAAAGCGTTGATGCTGGCGGGCACGCCGAAGATGGGGTTGGAGGCCACATAGCCGATCTGGCCGTCGGGGCTCATGGCCCCGGCGATAGCCCCGGTGATGAACTTGCCCTCGTAGATCTTGCTGTAGTAGGTCCGCACCCCGGTGTAGGGCATGGAGGCGGAGCAGTTGAGGATCTTGACCTCCGGGTGCTTGGCGGCGATCTTCCGGCAGGCGCCGATGAGGGGCGGCGTGGTGGCGAAGATGACCTCGGCCCCGGCCGCGATGGCGTCCTCCATGGCCTTCTCGGCGCTCTCGCCGGGGGTGACGCCGTTGACGGTCCGCACCTTCACCTTGTCCCCCAGCACCGCCTCCAGGTACTGGCGGCCCAAGTCGTGGGCCCGGATCCAGGAGCTCTCCTCCGGGCTGCGCTCGTTGATGAAGGCGATATCCAGCTGGGCGGGGAACACCGCCTGGAACAGGCGGCCGATCAGGCCCTTGCCCTGCTTGTCGTCCGTCTGCTCCTCCGGCTCCGGGTCGGTGGCCACGGTGACGGGCTGGGGGTGGGAGAGGACCTCCACGTCCGGCCACAGGGCGGCCAGGTTCTTCTGGAGCTCCGCGGTGGACATGTTCCGCAGGTCCTCGAAGGTGTACACTTTCAGCCACACCAGCAGGGCGTCGGCGGCGGTGATGGGCAGCTCCTGGCCGCCCAGCTTCTTGAAAGCGGCGCGGAAGTAGGTGAACCGGGACTCGAAGCGCTGCTGCTCCTCCTCGGTCCACCGGTGGTCCGGCTCAAAGCCCAGGGCGGTCTGGAGCTTCAGGAAGCTGCCCGGGCGGGTGAAGTTCACCCGGTAGAGCCGGGTGAGCTGGTAGGACTGCATGAACTCGTAGTAGACCCGGATCTCCCGGTCCTCGCTCCAGACGGGGATGATGCGGGTGACCTTGCCGGTGATGGTGGGCGCGCCGAAGCTGGAGAGCACGCTGACCCGCTTGTTGCCCTCCTGGACATAGAACCGGCCCAGGTACTCGAAGCACCGGATGGGCTCACGGATGCCCTCGTCCAGGTGGGCGCCGCACAGGTCCATCCACTTGTTGGCGAACTCCGTGTTGACCGCCAGCAGGGGCATGAAGTTGCCCGCGAAGGCGGAGCGCCGCCCGGCCGTCTTGGTGCCCACGATCAGCTCGGTGGGGATCTCCACCAGGCCCATGTCCATCTGTCCCCCCTGGGGGGCGTCGTCGGGCAGGATCTCGTCCAGCACCTGGAGGTAGGGGTAGCGGCCGTGGAGTACCGCGTCCTTGTAATACTTCTGTCCGGCCTTCATCGCCAGGGCGTACTGGTTATATGCTTCTTGTCTGCTCACGGGAATATCCTCCTTCGATGGATGGGGAATCTTGCGTCATACTTTTTCTTGAAAGAAAAAGTATCAAAAAGAACTTTATCACCGCTACCAAAACGGTCCGCTTCCTGCATGTGCCGCCCGGTAACGATGGTTGCTCCGCATCGGAGAATCGTATCAGATACTATATCGTTCCCGTGGGAAAAATGCAAGTGTAAAATCGTTTCTCCGCCCATCTCAGGAGTTATTTTTTTTCTGTTTTTTTTTCAGGAGGAGGTCTGTCTCGTGACCTCTCCGGCGGCGCAGTCCACGAAATAGGTGTAGGTGTCGGTGTCCACCTGCCACACCGGCGTCAGGCGCAGGGCCGCGTCCCCCTGGAGAGCGTAGACGCAGGACACGCCGGTCACGCCGCCGCACACCACGCCGTAGGCGTCCCGGTAGTCCAGAAACCGCACCAGGGCGGTGACGCAGGTCATCCGCTCCGCAGCCTCAGGCACCGACTCCTCCAGGACAGCGTGGGCGCCGTTGACGGCGGTGAGGCAGCCGTCCTCAAAGGTCAGCGCCAGGTCGCAGCCCGCAATGGGGACGTCCTCCAGCCGCTGCCCGGCGGTGACGGTGACCGTGCCGCCCTCCTCGGAGAGGGCCATGTCCTCATAGCCGAACTGCTCGCAGAAGGTCTGTGAAAATTCCTCCGGGTCCTCCACCTGCCGGGTGAGGTGGTTGGCGTAAAAGCTGCCGCCGGAGCGGAACTGAATGGACCCGTACTCCGTGGCGAAGCTGATGATGCCGCCGCCCTGGCTGGCGGCCACCGGGTCGCCCCCCAGAAGATAGGCGGCAATGACCTGCTCCGCATCCCGGCGCCCGGAGAGGCGCAGGGGGGTGAGGGGCTCCTGGCCCAGGTCCACCGCCCTGTCCAGGGTCAGCCCCCGAGCCTCGTACAGCTCCCGGAGCTGGGTGGCCGTCTCGGCGGCGGACCTGTGGGAGCGGAAAGACTGATACCCCAGCAGCACCAGCAGGAAGCCGTTGAGCAGCAGGAGAATCAGGATCGCAATATTTTTCAGCCGGTAAGTTTCCAACGCCCAACGCCTCCTTCCTGGGTGTAATGGTTTCCGATAGGGGAGGGGACAGATGTATTCCGCCGTGATCCTCCGCCTGTGTTCTAAATTCCATCCATCAGCGTCCCATAGACCACCCGGGGGATACCCTGGGTATCCTGGACCACGTTGATATCGCCGAAGCCTTGGGCCCGCATCATGCGCAGCACCGTGTCGGCCTGGCCGATGCCCACCTCGAAGTAGAGCCGCCCGCCCACCGCCAGGGCGTCCCGCCACAGGCGGATGATGGCGGTATAGAAGTCGTAGCCGTCCTCGCCGCCGCAGAGGGCCAGGGAGGGCTCAAAGTCCTTGACGGACCGGTCCAGGGTCTCGATGTCTGCCCTGGGGATGTAGGGCGGATTGCACACGATGCAGCGGAATTCCCCCAGGGCCCGGCCGGGGGACTCCATGGCGTTGAGCTGCATGGCGGACACCCGGCCCGTGACGCCGCAGCGGCGGATGTTCTGGCGGCAGACGCGCACGGCGGCCTCGGACACATCTCCCAGCAGGACCCGGCACTCCGGGGCGTTGACGGCCACCGCCAGTCCCACACAGCCGCTCCCGGCGCAGAGGTCCAGCACCCGGCAGCGCCCCTGGGACTTCACATACTCGATGGCCTCGCTGGCCAGCACCTCTGTGTCTACCCGCGGGATCAGCACGGAGGGATTCACATCCAGCTCCAGGCCGTAGAACTCCCACTCGCCGATGATGTAGGCCACCGGCTCCCCATTCAGGTGCCGCGCCAGCAGGGCGCGGACCGCCTGTTCCGTCTCCTGAGAGATGTACAGGCGGGCGTCCCGGTAGAACTCATTGCGGTCCTTTCCGCTGCCGCAGCAGACCAGCTCGCGGGCCTCCAGCTCGGCGGCAGGGTAACCCGCCTGCCGGAGGGTCTTGCGGATATCCATATACAGATCATGGTATGTGATCATGGGGGCTCCTCATTTCTCCCTAAAAAGGGGGTGTGGGGGCGCAGCCCCCATAACAGGTGCGCCGCAGGCGCAACTGTTGAATTTTTGGAGGGGCCTCGATGGCCCCGACGAAAATCTAAATGCTGCGCGTAGGGGCCTCCGGCCCCTACCACCTCTTATTCTATTTTTCAGTGCCTGCCGACACCCTGGGGTACTTTTCCCACGCGGGAAAAATACCCAAAAGGGCGCCAGCCCGTAGGGCTGGATCTCTAACTATTTTTTGTTAAGGGCAGATGGATGGTGGGTCTAGGGGCCAGAGAAGGCATTCATCGGGGGTGCTAGTTTGTTTTTTCCCGTATTCTTACTGCTGGTTGCTCCGTTCCACTACGCAATTGATGGTGCGGTGATTGTTGGATATTGTCCGGGTTGGTCCCGTTTATTCGTTACTGCACAATCTGCCCTACGGTCCCCCTATCCGTCGCGGACCATTCGTCCGCGACACCTTCCCCCTGTGGGGGAAGGGCGGCAGTCAAGGAGAAATAGTCCCAGTGCGCACCCTGACTAAACTTTCTGCGCAGAGCACCTCCGTCCCTCACACAACGAATAGATACATCTATCAATGGCGTAGTGGAACGGAGCAACCGGCAGTCGGACTAAGGAAAAACAAGGAGGCAGTCCCGATGAAACCTTTCCCTGGGTACTTCCCAGAAAAAACTACCCTTAACGTCCCTCCAAACAGCAGGGATTCTTAAGGGGGCGCGAGCCCCCCTAAGTGCCCTTTTGGGTACTTTTCCGGCACGGGAAAAGTACCCGGGGGATAGCAGGGACTGGAGGTCCCTACCAGGACCCGGTCGGGGGCGGAGCCCCCGTCACCACCGGTCTTTCCCCTTTTCTTCGGGAATGACCCTTTTCAGCGCCTCGATGGCCACCTCCATCATCCCGTCGTCCGGCTCAAAGGTCGTAAAGTTCTGCATCCACAGCCCCGGCTTGGCCAACAGGTTGGTCACCGGATTGTCATGCCCGCCGACATAGCGGTTGAACTCATAGGTGATCCCTACCACGATCGGCAGCAGCGCCAGCTGGATCAGCATCCGCAGGAACACATTGTCCACCGGGAACAGGGCGAACACCACGGTGTTCACCAATATCGCCACGATGATGACCACCAGGAGGAAGCTGGTGCCGCAGCGGGGGTGGTGCCGGGGCATCTTCCGCACATTCTCCACCGTCAGCTCCAGGCCCCGCTCGTAGCAGAAAATGCTCTTATGCTCCGCGCCATGGTAGGAGAACACCCGGCGGATATCCTTCATCCGGGACACCAAGATCATGTACGCCATGAAGATGGCGATGCGCAGCACCGCATCCACCAGATTGCGGATGAGCACGCTGTCCGTCACCAGCTCCACAAAGCTGGCCAGGAATGTGGGCAGCAGCATGAACAGCCCCACGGAGAAGCACACCGCTACCACAACCGAAAAGCCGATGACCACCTTCTCCATCTTCTCATTGCCCAGCTTCTCGTCCAGCCACTTCTCGAATTTGGACGGCTCCTCCACCCCGGCCTCCTCCGGGAAATAGTCCGCCGAGAACATCAGCGCCTTCACGCCCCGGAACATGCTGTCCAGGAACGTGACGCTCCCCCGCACCAGCGGCCAGCCCAGGATGGGATACCGGTCCTTGATGAGCTTCAACGGCTCCTCCTTCACCACCAGTCCCTCCGGGGAGCGGACCACGATAGCCTGCTTTTCCGGGCCCCGCATGAGGATACCTTCAATCAGCGCCTGCCCGCCGATGGTGGTGCGGAACGCGCTGTCCTGCTTTTTTGCCATAAATCTTCGCCTTTCCTTGCTTTTGTGGGATATTTCAGTCAAATAAAAAAGAATGGGAATGTCCGTTCTTGTCAGAGCCGGGGTAGATCACGCGCCGGGCAGGGTCATGGTGACGATGCAGCCGCCGCCCTCGGCGTTGGCGATGGTGAAGGTCCCCTCGTGGAGGCGGATGATCTCGTCACAGACCGCGAGGCCGATGCCGCTGCCACGGGCCTTGGAGGAGCCCTTGTAGAATTTCTGCTTGACAAAGGGCAGCTCCGCCTCCGGGATGCCGGGACCGTAGTCCCGGACCGTGATCTCCACGCCGCCGTTCTCCCCGGCGGACATGGCCGCGTCGATGCGCTTGCCCGCGCCGCCGTGCTTGGCGGCGTTGTCCAGCACGTTGCAGAACACCTGCTTCAGGCGCTCCGGGTCGCCGGGGATGGGGGCGATCAGCTCGTCCCAGCTGTCGTAGTGGAGCTCGATGCCCTCCTGCTTGAACAGCTCCATGTAGGTGTAGATGGTGTCCTCGAACTCCGCCTGCACGTCCACCTGCTCGATGCGGAGGGTGAAGCGGCCGTCCTCCATCCGGGAGAAGTCCAGCAGCTCCTCCACCATGTTGGTGAGCCGGCGGGCCTCCCGGACGATGATGCCCACGCCCCGCCGGAGCTGCTGGGGGTCCGGGTCCGTGTCCTCCAGCAGCGTCTCGCCCCAGCCGTTGATGGCGGTGAGGGGGGTGCGCAGCTCGTGGGAGATGGAGGAGATGAACTCGGACTTGGCCTTTTCGCTCTTGCTGATCTGGCTGGACATGTCGTTGATGGCGTCGATGAGCTGGGCCAGCTCGTCCCGGTAGTGGTTCTCCATCTGGGTGCCGTAGCTGCCGCCGGCGATGCGCTTGGCGATCTCCGTCACCTCCGCCACCGGCTCCACCACGTTGTTGATGAATACCATATTGGACACGAACACCATGCCGATGGCCACGATGAGGATGCCCACCGCGATCAGCACCGTCACCAAAATCTCCCGCTGGACCACGTTCATGGAGGTGACATACCGCATGGCCCCCACCACCTGGTCGTCCAGCAGCAGGGGGGCGCACACGGACATGATGTGCTCCCCGGTGTTGGGGTCCACGCCCCGGTAGGGCTCGATCTCCCTGGACTGGAAGACCTTGGCGATATCCGGCGTGCCGGGGGCCAGACCGGCGGTGAGGCCGTAGGAGCTGACGATCACCTCGCCGGAGGAGCCGATGAACTGGAGCTCAATGCGGTCCCGGTCGGCGAACTCCGCGGCAAAGGTGTTGGCGTAGCGGTAGAACTCGCCGTAGCTGTTCATGGTGTTGCTGGTGAAGTAGTCGCTGGCGTGGTTGGCCCGGGTCTTGAGGCCGTCCAGCATCATGTTGTAGTAGTAGTTGGTCATGACCACGGTGAACGTACCGGCGATCAGGAGGGACATCACGAAGATGGGGCCCAGGGAACTGACCAGCCAGCGCTTCCGCAGGCCAGTGATGGCGATGTGTTTGCCCTTCAACAGGGAACCCCCCTTTCATACTTTTTCTTGAAAGAAAAAGTATCAAAAAGAACTTTACGATCGCTCTCAAAGCGCTACGATACCGGCATTTTCCACACGGTAACGAGGGATGTTTCTAATAGGGGATCATTTCATTGCCGGAGTAATATATCGGAGAAACGGAGCGAGAGGGCCCGCTAGAATCCCCACTTGTAGCCGTAGCCCCAGACGGTGTTGATATAGGTGGGGTTCTGGGCGTTGTCCTCGATCTTCAGCCGCAGGCGGCGGATGTTCACGTCCACGATCTTCAGCTCGCCGAAGTAGTCCCGCCCCCAGACCGTGTCCAGGATCTCCTCCCGGCTGAGGGCCTTGCCGGGGTTCTCCATGAACATCTTCATGATGGCGTACTCCACCTGGGTCAGCTTCACCCGCTTGCCGTTCTTCTCCAGGGTGCGGTTGCGGGTGTTCAGCAGGAAGGGGTCCTGGAGGATCTCCCCCGCCTGTTCCGGGGCCGCGCCGCCGGAGCGGCGGTAGAGGGCGTCCACCCGGGCGGTGAGCTCCGCCGGGGAGAAGGGCTTGGTCACATAGTCGTCCGCGCCGGTCATGAGGCCGGTGACCTTGTCCATCTCCTGGCTGCGGGCGGTGAGCATGATGATGCCGATGCGGGTGTTGGTGGCCCGGATGCGGCGGCAGACCTCAAAGCCGTCGATGCCCGGCAGCATGATATCCAGCAGGGCCACCCGGATATCGGCGTTGCCTTTCAGCTTCTCCAGGGCCTCCTCGCCGGTCTCCGCCTCGATGACCGTATACCCGGCCCGTGTCAGGTTAATTACGATGAATCCGCGGATGCTGGCCTCATCCTCCAGCACCAGGATCTTCCTTGCCATGCGTTCTGCCTCCAATCTGTCTGTTGTGTGAGCTTTCCGTTTTGCACGGAAGCGGTTTTCTTCTTTAAAAAGTGCGCCGAATATTACCCGTCCTGCGGGTGCCGTCCGCTCTCTGTTTCCGCCGTAGTTCGTCACCGTGCGGGGGACTGCGCCAAAGGAGAGGGGAGAGGACGGGAAGAAATTTCTTTTTGCCTGCTTTCTCTTTCAAGAAACGCAAATACTGCTGGCTCTCCCCCTTCCACCGCAGTCTCGTCACCGTGCGGCAGACTGCCTCAAAGAAGAGGGTAGAGAGCGAGGTTAAAGTTCTTTTTGCCCACTTTTTCTTTCAAGAAAAAGTGGGGTCGGTGGTGGTCCAGCGGTTGATGATGGGGACGAAGCGGTCGGCAAGCTCCTCGGCGGAGATGGCGCGGTGCCAGGAGAGGTACTTGTCGGAGAAGCTGACGGCGTAGATGGTGTCGCCCCGGCGGCGGAGGATGACCCGGCCCGACGAGGTGGCCAGAGCCTCCCGGTTGGTGCCGGTGAGGGTGTAGATGGTCAGCAGCTCCTCCTGGATGCTGCGGCCCTGGACGCGGTAGAAGGTGGTGGAGTGGACGGTCGAGCCGGTGTTGTTCTGGCGCACGGCGAAATAGCCGTCCCAGGCGTCGGGGATCAGCAGGTACCAGCCGTCCGCCTGGTCGTGGTAGGTGATGACCTGGAGCTCGCCTGCGCCCTCCGCGTCGTAGCTGTACCAGTAGATCTTCCAGTACTGCTCCTCCCCGTCGGGCACCAGCTCCGCGGGATTGGGCACCTCGGTGGCGCCGTCGGCGTTGATGTCCGCGGGCTGGAGGTTCAGGGACCGGGCAATGAGGCCGGACACGCCGGTGTCGCTGCTGAGGGCAATGTTCATCAGGTCCGGCTCCCGGTAGACCAGAATGTCCGTGACGGCGCGGCTGACGCCGTCACTGCCGGTGTCCCGGCCGGTGACGAAGATGGCCGCCTCCCCCTCCTGGAGGGCGCCCACCTGCATCCCCTGGAGGGCCGCCACAGTGGAGGACAGCCGGGCCGTGGACCGGAGGGACAGGGCGCTGCTGCCCCCGTCCCAGTCGTAGTAGTCCGCCAGGGACGTGCCGCCCTCGGCCTCGTCGCTGCGGACCACCACCAGCTCCCGCTGCCCGTCCCCGTCCAGGTCCGCCACGGAGTACCGGGCGTAGGGCGTGGACATGAGCCGCACCGGCTCCAGCTTCCCGCCGGCGTCCGGCGGCTCGCTGGGCGGGGGATTGAGCGGTACCGGCCCGGGCTTCTCCAGCGCGTAGACCGAGAGGGACTGGACCTCGGCGCTGACGGACCAGCTGACGATGATCTCCCGCACTCCGTCGCCGTCCATGTCGTCGTAGAGGACGCTCTGAATGGCGGTGCCGCTGCCGTCGATGGTGGCGACGGGCTCGTAGGCGTCCTCTCCGGCCTGGAAGATATAGATGCGCAGCGGCCGCTCCTCCCCGCTGAAGCGGAAGAAGGCCAGCACCTCGTCGCTGTTGTCGCCGTCCAGGTCCACCATCTGGACCGGGGGCAGATTGCTGCCGGACTGGGGCGCGGCGTACTCCGCGCCGCCGGAGAGAATATCGTTGAGCTGGGCGCTGAGGGTCTGGTACTCCTCCGGCAGGGCCGGCAGGTCGTACAGGCTCTCCGCCGAGGCCGAGAACATACAGCCGCTGAGCAGCAGCGGCAGCAACAGGATCAAAAGACAACTCCAGCGGCGCATCACCGGCCGTTCCCCTCCTTTCGGACGGAAGGGGCATACCGCCCCTATTTTTCTAATCATAATCTACCACAAAAACGGGGCCTTGTGTAGCCCCGCTGCAAAGAAATTTTTTTCCGCGGCGCGCCGGGTCATTTCCACTCCCTGGGGCTCCTGCCGTAGGCGGAGCGGAAGGCGCGGAGAAAGGCGGAGTAGTCCCCGAACCCCGCGTCCTCCGCTGCCTTCAGGGCGGGGACCCCCTGGCGCAGAAGCTGGGCGGCCCGCTGGAGGCGCTTCTGGCGGATATACTGGTGGACCGAGCAGCCGTAGACCGCCTTGAACCGGTGCATCAGGTAGTACCGGCTGAGATAGAAGGCCCCGGCCAGCCGCTCGATGGACAGGTCCTCCGTCAGGTGGGAGCGGATGAAGGCGGTGACCTCCTCCATCTTGGGGTCAAAGCGGTAGGCGGAGGTGTCCGGTTCCTCCGGCGCGGCGCGGAGGTCCCGGTTCAGGGCGATCATCAGCTGGAGCACACAGGTGTCCGAGAGAAGCTGCGCACCAAAACCGCCGCTTTTGGCGGCCTCCTCCACCCGGCCGAACAGGGCCCGGTAGCGCTCCCGCTCCTCCCCCCGGGGACGGTAGAGGTGGAACCCACGCTGGACCGTCAGCGTGAAGCAGTCCGCCAGGTCCGCCTCCGGCGTGCTGAACCGGGAGAGAAATTCCCGGTTGATCCACAGCACCATCCGCTCGTAGACCTGGTCCGGGTCGATCACCGGCTGGTGGATCAGGTCCCGGCTGACCAGCAGCACGTCCATGGGCTGGAGCGGGTAGCTCCGGCCCTCGATGTGGTAGGTCACCCGGCCCTCGATCTGGAAGACCAGCTTGTCAAACTCGTGGTAGTGGTAGTCCAGCGCCAGCTTCTGCTGGTCCCGCAGATGGAACAGGCGGTAGTCCTCGGTGAGATACCCCCGCTTGCCGACCTCCGTTCTGTCCAGCATCCCGCCTCACCTCCTTTGACGTCTGACGTCCGTGTATCCCGGGTGCTTTACAGCTGCTATGATACCATGAGCGCGCAGCGCGAGTGGTATCATGTGCCATATTTTTTGGTTGCCGCCGCAGGCGGCGAGAAAAATGGCTGGAATCAAAGTATAATAGCCGCTATGCGGCATTATACCATGTGTCTTTCGCGCCCGCAAGGGCGGGGGCGGGGGGCAGGCCGGGGCCGGGAGAAAAATTTTATTCCTTTTTTTGAAATTTGCTCTTGACAAATCCGGGGAATCGAGTATAATAAAACACGTTCGGTCAACACAGCGGGATTGTGTAAAGGTAGCACAGCGGACTCTGACTCCGTATGTGAGGGTTCGAATCCTTCTCCCGCTGCCAGAGGAAAAGCCTTGGAACACGGTAGTTCCAAGGCTTTTCGTGTATTCCGTGCAACAGAGGGAGATAGGGACATGGCACTACCAGCAGAGAAAGCGCGGTACACGTTCGCGGACTGCCTCGCCTGGGGGGAGGATGAGCGCGTCGAGCTGATGGACGGTGAGTCGGTCCTGACGGCCCCGCCGTCCAGGGTCCACCAGGAGATCAGCGGGGAGATATTCCGCCAGCTTGCCAACTTCCTGGAGGGGAAGCGGTGCCGGGTGTATGCCGCCCCCTTCGCTGTCCGGCTGTTTGAACAGGACGGGGACCGCCCGGAGGATGTGGATACCGTGGTGGAGCCGGATATCTCCGTGGTGTGCGGTAGGAACAAGCTGGACCGGTACGGATGCAGGGGCGCCCCGGATATGGTGATAGAGATCCTCTCCCCCTCCACGGCCCGGCATGACCGCCTGATCAAGCTCAATCTGTACCAGTGGGCCGGGGTAAGGGAATACTGGATCGTGAGCCCGGAGGAGCAGACGGCGCAGGTGTTCCTGCTGAGGGACGGCCTGCTGCTGCCCCATGAGGTCTATGACCGGACTGCCGTGGCGAAGGTCACGACCCTGGACGGGTGCTTTGTTGAGCTGGAGAAGGTATTCAAAAGGTAGAACGACGAGGCCGGGGAGGTTACTCCCCGGCCTCGTTTTTTCTGACTCACATTTACCCCGTACAGTTTTTGCGGTATTTTCAGGCTGTTCTTCCATCAGAACCATCCCTCGTCACCGTGCGGAGAATGCAGAAATCGCAGCGCTTTGAGAGCGAGATTAACGTTCTTTTTGGTCCTTTTTCTTTCAAGAAAAAGGATCACAGCCCCATCTCGGCCTTGACCTCGGCGAAGCACTTGACCGCGAAGTCCAGGTCCTCCTTGCTGTGTCCGGCGGACACCTGGGTGCGGATGCGGGCCTTGCCCTGGGGCACCACGGGATAGGAGAAGCCCACCACGTAGACGCCCTTGTCCAGCATCCGGGCGGCAAACTCCCCGGCCACCTTGGCGTCGTAGAGCATCACTACCACGATGGGGTGGTGGCCCGGCAGCACGTCAAAGCCCACCTTGCCCAGCTGCTCACGGAAGTAGGCGGCGTTGGCGTGGACCTTGTCCCGCAGCTCCGTGGAGGCGGTCAGCAGCTCCAGGGTCTTCAGACTGGCGGCGCAGATGGCGGGGGCCAGGGTGTTGGAGAACAGGTAGGGCCGGCTCCGCTGGCGCAACAGGTCCACGATCTCCTTTTTGGCGGCGGTGTAGCCGCCGGAGGCGCCGCCCAGGGCCTTGCCCAGGGTGCCGGTGAGGATGTCCACCCGGCCCTGGACGCCGCAGAACTCCGGGGTGCCCCGGCCCTTGTCGCCCATGAAGCCCACGGCGTGGCTGTCGTCCACCATCACCAGGGCGTCGAACTCCTCGGCCAGGTCGCAGATGCCCTGGAGGTTGGCAATGTAGCCATCCATGGAGAACACGCCGTCGGTGGCAATCATCATCTTCTGGGCCCCGGCGGCCTTGGCGGCCTCCAGCTGGACCCGCAGGTCCTCCATATTGTTGTTCTTGTAGCGGTAGCGCTTGGCCTTGCAGAGCCGCACGCCGTCGATGATGGAGGCGTGGTTCAGCTCGTCGGAGATGATGGCGTCCTCGGGCCCCAGCAGGGTCTCGAAGAGGCCACCGTTGGCGTCAAAGCAGGAGGAGTAGAGAATGGCGTCCTCCATGCCCAGGAACTCAGCCAGCTTGCGCTCCAGCTGCTTATGGATATCCTGGGTGCCGCAGATGAAGCGGACGGAGGAGAGGCCGAAGCCCCACTCGTCATAGCTGGCCTTGGCGGCGTCGATGAGCTCCTGGCGGTCGGAGAGGCCCAGGTAGTTGTTGGCGCAGAGGTTCACCACCCGGCTGGCGGTGGTGGTGTCGATGCGGGAGCGCTGGGGGGTGGTGATGATCCGCTCGTCCTTCCAGGTGCCTGCCTCCCGGATGGCGTCGAGCTGGGCGCGGTAGTACTCGTATGCCTGTTTCATGGTGGTTCCTCCTATATGTATTTTGATGTGCGTACAGCGATCATTTGGTCCAGTCCAGGATCACCTTTCCGGAGTGGCCGCTGTTCATGGCGGCGAAGCCCTCCTGGAACTGGGTGTAGTGGAAGCGGTGGGTGATGACCGGGGTCAGGTCCAGGCCGCCCTGGACCATGTAGCTCATCTGGTGCCAGTTGTCCATCTTCCGGCCGTAGATGCCCTGAAGGGTCAGGCCCTTGGTGATGACCTGGTTCATGTCGATGGGTACCGGCTTGTTGGAGATGCCCAGGAGGCTGATCTTGCCGCCGTTGCGCATGACGGTGAACATCTGCTGGAGGGCCGCGCCGCTGCCGCTCATCTCCAGGCCGATGTCGAAGCCCTCCACCAGGCCCTGCTTGTGCATCACGGATCGGAGATCGTCGGAGATGACGTTCACCGCCGCGTCCGCGCCCATCTTCCGGGCCAGCTCCAGGCGGTACTCGTTCATGTCGGTGATGACCACCCGGCGGGCCCCGGCGTACTTGCAGATGCCCACGGCGATGATGCCGATGGGACCGGCGCCGGTGATCAGCACGTCCTCGCCCACCAGGTTCCACATGAGGGCGGTGTGGGTGGCGTTGCCGAAGGCGTCAAAGAAGGCCACCACGTCCTCGGGCAGGCTCTCGTCGATGATGATGACGTTGCCCTGGGGGATGCAGACATACTCGGCGAAGGCGCCGTCCCGGTCCACGCCCACGCCCTTGGTGTCCTTGCACCACTGGATGTTGCCGTTGTGGCAGTTGCGGCAGCGGCCGCAGGTGATGTGGCCCTCGCCGCTGACCCGCTGGCCGATGTACAGGCCCGTGACGCCTGCACCAAGCTTGGCCACCTCGCCCACGTACTCGTGGCCGATGACCATGGGGGGCCGGATGTGCTCCGCGGCCCAGGGGTCCCAGTTGTAGATATGTACGTCCGTGCCGCAGATCGCGGTCTTGTGGATCTTGATGAGCACCTCGCCGGGGCCCGGCTCGGGCACCGGCACCTGCCGGAGCTCCAGCCCCACCCCCGCCGCGGGCTTCACCAACGCGTCCATGAGCTGTGCCATAATTGTCCCTCCATCAAAAACAAAGTATTTTTATTTCGTTTTTCTCATATGGACAGTATACGAGCCCGCGACCGAAAAGTCAAGGGGGACCAGGAAATTTTTCCTGGTCCCCGGTTGCGGGAAAGAACGCGCCTCTTGCCTGGAGGGGCTGCCTGTGGTAGAATAAAGGCGCTATGACCCGGTGGAGCAGTAATGCCGCACCCCCATGCGCCAGACGAGGGTGCAGGGGACGAGAAAACCCAGCGCCGCCAGGGGCAGCAGGCCGTACCACGCCGGGCCACGGTCCAGCAGGTATTGCAGCGGCCAATACTGCACCAGCGCCAGGGGCACCAGGAAGGTGAGGACGTACAGCACTCCCTTGCCGTACACGCCGAAGGGGTATTTGCCGTACTCCCGGGCCCCGTCGGTGAAGATGTTCATGACCTCCAGCCCCTCCAGGGTGAAGAAGCACAGGGCCGCGTAGATGAGGAACAGGCCGAAGAAGACGCAGGCCCCGCAGAGGATCATCAGCGCCAGCACGGCGGCCTTGGCCGGGGTCCAGTTCACCGCCCCGGAGCGGACGGACCAGGCCAGCATCACCACGGCCTGGAGCAGCCGGGCCAGCATGGTGGGCTTCAGGTCCTGACAGAGGATCTGCATGGTCAGGGACCGGGGCCGCACCAGCATACGGTCAAACTGCGCCTCTCGCAGAATTTTGGGGAAGGCGTCGAAGCCCCGGGCGAAGCACTCCGCCAGGGATGTGGCGGACAGGATCACCGAGAAACACAGCGCCAGCTGGGGCAGGGTGTACCCGCCGATGGCCCCGAAGCGGTCCAGGAGGAAGGTCACCCCCAGGAACGTGTTCAGCGTCACCAGCAGATGGCCCACGCAGCTGAGGAAGAAGGACGCCTTGTAGGTCATGGCGCTCTTGAGGTGGATAGACAGAAATCGGAAATACAGTCTCATAACTCAACCTCCCGCAATGACCGTCCGGCGGAGGCCGGCGTCCATCAGCACATACCCCGCGGCGATCAGGACCACGGCCCAGAAGACCTGGAGGCCCATGGCCTGAAGGATGGCCGCCCCGGCGATGTCCCCGCCGAAGATGCGGAGGGGCACGTTCTGCATGGCCCCGAAGGGGGACAGCGCCGCGATGCGCCGCAGGCCCTCCGGCAGGAAGGGGAGGGGCACGATGGCCCCGCCCAGCAGGTCCGCCGCCGCTGTGGACAGCACCATCACCCCGTTGGGGTCCGTCAGGTGGAACGTGAGGGCGTAGATAAACATGGTGAAGGCGCAGACCACCAGGAGCATGAGAACGGTGGACAGCAGAAAGAGGCCGAACACCGCCGGGGTGATGCGGAGCCGCAGCCCCCAGGGCGCGGGGATGAGGGCGCCCAGCAGGATCACCGGCGCGGCCCGCAGCAGCCCCCGGCTCAGCCGCACCGCCAGGGACCGGGCCATCCACATGCCGTACAGGTCCGCGGGCCGGGTCAGCTCATAGGCCACGGCGCCGGTCCTGACGGAATGGATGAGCTCCGGTTCCCACTGCCAGAGGGCAAAAAGAGTCAGGAATGCCTGCTGGAGCCAGACGTAGGCCGCCAGGGCCTCCATGCCCATGGGGAACCGCTCCGGGTGCTCCAGCCAGAAGGCCCGGTAGATCAGGAGCTCCATGCCGCCCCAGACGAACTGGGTGCTGAGGCCCGCCAGGGCCGCCGCCCGGTACTGGAGCCCCGCCATGAGCCGCATTTTGAAGAAAGCGATATAACGCCGCATGGTCCCACCCCCTCAGATGCCGAAGCGGCGGTACAGGTCCGCCACAGACTCCTCGGTGGAGAGATTTTCCCCCGCCATGGAGCGGATGAGGGCGGTGTCCCCGTCCAGCAGCAGGCGGCCCTTGCCGATGAGCAGCACCCGGGAGCAGAGGGCGTCGATGTCCTGCATGTCGTGGGTGGTCAGCAGGACCGTGGTGCCGCACAGGCGGTTCTGCTCCAGGATGAACTCCCGGACCTTCAGCTTGCTCACCGCGTCCAGGCCGATGGTGGGCTCGTCCAGGAACAGCACCTCCGGCGAGTGGAGCAGGGCCGCCGCGATCTCGCACCGCATCCGCTGGCCCAGGGACAGCATCCGGGCCGGGGTTTTGAGAAGGTCCCCCAGGTCCAGCAGCGCCGTCAGACGGTCCAGGTTCTCCCGGAACCGCTGCTCCGGCACCCGGTAGATATCCTTCAGCAGCAGCAGGGACTCCATCACCGGCACGTCCCACCACAGCTGGCTCCGCTGGCCGAAGACCACCCCCAGCCGGGCCACGTGGCGCTTCCGGTCCGCCCAGGGGGTCAGGCCGTTGACGGTACACGTCCCGCTGTCCGGCCGGAGGATGCCGCAGAGAATTTTGATGGTGGTGCTCTTGCCCGCGCCGTTGGGGCCGATGTAGCCCACGATCTGGCCGTCGGGGACGGTAAAGGTCATGTCCCGCAGGGCGGGCACGTCGGTATAGCCCCGGGAGAACAGGCTCCTGACCGCGTTCCCCAGTCCGGCCTCCCGCCGCCGGACGTGGTAGGTCTTGTTGATCCCTCGCATTTCGATCATAGATATTCGCTCCTTTTTCTGAAATGGCCCCGGCCCGGTCAGACCAGAGGACGGCCATTGGGTAACCTTCGTGACCTTAAGGCAGCCGGGAAATATTTCATACTGTTCTCCAATTAGAACCATATATCGTTACCGTGTGAGAAATGCAGGAATTGCAGCACTTTGGTAGCGGTATTAAAGTTCTTTTTGATACTTTTTCTTTCAAGAAAAAGTATCATCAGGAACCGCGCGGGCGGTGACGAGCCTCTCCCGCGCCAGATAAAATACCCTCTTTTCGCCCGCAAGTTGACGAAAAGGACTTCAATTTTACCGCAATTTGGACAGATTGTCAAGAATTTTTACAAAAACAGGAGGCCCCCGTGTTACAGATCGAGCACGTGAAGCTGACATTGGACGAGCCCGAGAGCACCCTGCGGCAAAAGGCCGCGGCGGCGCTGCGGGTGCCTGTGGGGGAGATCACGGCGTGCCGCCCCCTCCGCCGGGCCATCGACGCCAGGGAGGGCGTGTGCTTCGTGTACACCCTCCGGGTGGCGGTGAAAAATGAATCGCGGGTGCTGGCCCGGTGCCGGAACAGGCAGGTGTCGGCGGTGGGGGAGGAGGTCTACCGGCTGCCGGAGCCGGTGCCTGCGCCAAGGGTCCGCCCCGTTGTGGTGGGCGCGGGACCGGCGGGGCTGTTCTGCGCCCTGGCCCTGGCCCGGTGCGGCGCGGCCCCGGTGCTGCTGGAGCGGGGACAGGGCGTGGAGCGGCGCGGTGAGGACGTGGAGCGCTTCTGGTCCACCGGAGAGCTGGACCCGGAGTCCAACGTCCAGTTCGGCGAGGGCGGCGCGGGGGCGTTCTCCGACGGCAAGCTGAACACCGGCACACGGGACCCGCGCCACCGGTTCATTCTGGAGACGCTGGTCCGCCACGGCGCGCCGGAGAGCATTCTGTACGACGCCAAGCCCCACGTGGGTACGGACTACCTCCACCGGGTGCTGAAAAGCGTCAGGGAGGAGCTGACCTCTCTGGGGTGCGACATTCGGTTCGGCCACCGGCTGGAGGGACCGGTCATCGAGAACGGCGCGGTCCGGGCGGTGCGGGCCGCCGGGCCGGAGGGCGTCTGTGAGTTGCCCGCTACGGCGCTGGTGCTGGCCCTGGGGAACAGCGCCCGGGACACCTTCCAGATGCTGTACGCCGCCGGAGTCCCCATGGAGCCCAAGCCCCTGGCGGTGGGCGTCCGCATCGAGCACCGGCAGGCGGACATCGACCTGGCCCAGTACAAGGCCCTGGCGGGCCACCCCCGCCTCCCGGCGGCCAGCTACAAGCTGAGCTGCCACCTGGAGAACGGCCGGGGTGTGTTCAGCTTCTGCGTCTGTCCCGGCGGTACCGTGGTGGCCGCCGCCAGCGAGACGGCCCGGGCCGTCACCAACGGCATGAGCCTCTACGCCCGGGACGGGGAGAACTGCAACGGCGGCCTGCTGGTGAGCGTCACGCCGGAGGACTTTCCGGGGCACGGGCCCCTGGACGGCATCGCGTTCCAGCGGGCGCTGGAGGAGCGGGCCTTTGCCGCCGGGGGCGGCGGCTACATCGCTCCGGCCCAGCGGGTGGAGGACTTCCTGCTGCGGCGGCCCTCCGCGGGACCGGGGAGGGTGGTTCCCACCTACCGCCCCGGCGTGAGGTGGTGCGACCTGTGGGACGTGCTGCCGGAGTGGCTGTGTGAGTCCCTGGCCCAGGCGCTGCCGGTGCTGGACCGGAAGGTCCGGGGCTACGCGGACCCCGACGCGGTGCTGACGGCGGTGGAGACCCGGTCGTCCTGCCCGCTGCGGATCCTGCGGGACGAGGGCGGCGAGGCCGCCATCCGGGGCCTGTGGCCCTGCGGAGAGGGCGCGGGCTACGCCGGAGGAATCTTATCCGCCGCTGCCGACGGTGTGCGGACGGCGGAGCATATTTTGGAGAAGCTGAGAGAAAAGGAGAGAGCGCTATGAAAAACATCGCCGCGTACACCCATTTCCTGACCGAGGCCCACTGCCGCCAGATCGCGGAGACCGCCGGAGAGCTGGGCTTCACCGCCACATTCTACGACGCCGAAACGGACAGGGAGAGATTTTTCCGCGAGGTGGGCGACTACGAGATTTTGTACGGCTACATCCCCGTGGAGGCCCTGGCGGGGGCGAAGCACCTCCGCTGGCTGTGCAGCGCCTCCGCCGGGATGGAGCAGTTCATGGGAGAGGTGGAGGGCCTGCGGCCGGACTGCCTGCTGACCAACTCCTCCGGGGCCTACGGCCCCACCATCTCCGAGCACATTCTGATGGTGCTGCTGATGCTGATGCGGCGGATGCCGGAGTACCAGGCTGCGGCGGCGGAGCGGGCGTGGCCCTACTACACGCCCATCCGCTCCATCATCGGGAGCCATGTGGTCATGGTGGGAACCGGGGATATCGGCTCCAACACCGCCCGGCGGCTGAAGGCCCTGGGGGCCGCTGTCACCGGCGTGTGCCGCAGCGGAAAATCCGGCGAGCCCGCCTTTGACCGGGTGGTGTCCGTTTCGGAGATGGACAGCGTGCTGCCGGAGGCGGACGCGGTGGTGATGGCCGTGCCGGGGACCCCGGCGGCGGCGGGGCTCCTGTCCCGGGAGCGCATCGCCCTGCTGCCCCCCAGGGCCTATGTGGTCAACGTGGGCCGGGGGTCCACCGTGGACCAGGAGGCGCTGGTGGAGGCGCTGCAGTCCGGCCGGCTGGCCGGGGCGGCGCTGGACGTGATGACCCCGGAGCCCCTGCCGCCGGACCACCCCCTGTGGACCTGCCCAAACACTATCATCACCCCCCACGTGTCCGGGAACATGTCCCTGGGCCTGACCTGCGACTTGGACGTGGACATGTTCTGCCGGAACCTGCGGCGGTACGCCGCCGGGGAGCCCTTGGAGCACCTGGTGGACCGGAGAAGGGGGTACTGATGGAGGACAAGCTGCTGGAGAGCGACCTGTACGGCCCGGTGCGGGACTACCTGACCGCCCTGGGCTACGACGTGAAGGGGGAGGTGCTCTCCTGCGACATCGCCGCCGTCCGGGACGGGGAGCTCATCGTGGTGGAGCTGAAGCGGGGGTTCACCCTGGAGCTGATCTACCAGGCCATGGCCCGGCAGCAGACGGCGGACGGCGTGTATGTGGCGGTGCCCCTGCCCAAACGGGGCTACATGGCCCCCCACATGAAGGAGATGCAGGCCCTGTGCCGGAGGCTGGAGCTGGGGCTCATCTTCGTGGGCTTCACCAGCCGGGGCGTGGGCCAGGTGGACGTGGCGGTCCACCCGAAGGAGGCGGCACGGCCCAGGCAGGACAAGCGGCGGCGTCTGGCCATCCTCCGGGAGCACGCCGGGCGCACCGGCAGCCGCAACACCGGCGGCGTCACCAGAAGAAAGATCCTGACCCTCTACAAGGAACAGGCCCTCCAGGTGGCCCGCATCCTCCGGGACGGCGGGCCTATGACGGTGGAGGACGTGAAAAAGGCGGGCGGGCCGGAGAACAGCGGCGCCATCCTGGGCCGCAATGCCATGGGGTGGTTCGAGCGGGAGGCCGCCGGTCCCCGCCGGTATCTCTACCGCGCCGGGGAAAAGGCCCTGGCGGCGCTGGAGGAGTACGCAGAGTTTCTGTAAGACGGCGGCATATTTCTCCGCGGAATGCGTCCTGATAGGCAGAGAGGAAAAAGGAGTGTGCCGCCATGAAACGGAACCTGTCCCTCTTTCTGTTTACCGCCGCGCTGCTGCTCGCCGCCTGTTCCGGCGGCCCAAAGGCCGTCTCTATGCCCCCTGACACCGATCTGGAGTTCTGGGTCACGGAGGACGTGTCCGACGTGGATTTCTCCGGCTATGAGGAGGTTACCGGTTGGATGGGCGCCCGCCAGTTCTACGGATCCGGCTATCACCACCCCTTGCGGGATGACGGCTATCCCATGCCGGAGGACCCGCCCGCCTGTGTCAAATACCTCGTCACCGCCTGGCCGGACTACGCCGACGGCGGCGTGTTCGTCACGGAAATTGAAGTGACCGACCCCGCTGTCCGCCTCTGCGGCCTGACCACTGGCGCTACGCCGGAGGAGTTTTGGCAGACGTTCTCCGGCCTGGGCTGGAGGGTGAGCCGGGAAGACGGGCGCTGCACCGCCGGGAGGGACGGCGTCACCGTCGTCTTCCGGTGCCCGGACGCCGGGGAGCGGGCCTTCACCGTCAGCGTGGAGGTGACCAACCGGGAGGGGCTCGCACGGCGACAGCATTTACTTTTTCCCAAGCAGGGGCCCAGCTGAATTTTCTTAGAATATGCGATTAGCTACGCCAAAATCAGACGTTCTATAGTTTCATAAAGGAGCAATCCGCATAAATATTTGCGTGGTCCACTCAATTCTGCATGAATTTAAGTAAATGCTTTTGCCGTGGAGGGGCTCGTTTTTTGACTTGATTTTTTTGAGGAAACAGTCTATGATACCCCTTATACCAGAGAAAGAGGCATACCTATGTTCAACGGCTACAGCGAGAAGACCCTGGAATTCATGTGGGGCATCCGCTTCAACAACGACCGGGAGTGGTTCAACGCCCACAAGGAGGAGTATCTCCGGCACCTGTACGAGCCCACCGTGGCCCTGGGCCGGGAAACCTACGACCGCTTCACGGAGAAGTTCCCCAAGCTGGGCCTGAACCTCCACGTCTGCCGCATCTACCGGGACGCCCGCCGCCTCTACGGCCGGGGGCCCTACAAGGACCACCTGTGGTTCACCTTCCGCACGGAGAACGACGTGTGGACCCAGCAGCCGGTGTTCTGGTTCGAGGTGGAGCCGGACGGCTGGAACTACGGCGTGGGGTTCTGGAACGCCGCCCCCGCCACCATGAAGGCCATGCGGGAGGAGATGGAGCAGCACCCGGAGCGCCTGGAGAAGCTGGCCCGCCGCCTGAAACGGGACGGCCGGTTCCGGGTCCAGGGGGAGGACTACAAAAAGATGGCCAAGGCGCCGCCCTCCGACCTGCTGGCGCCCTGGTATACCAAGAAGCACATGTCCGTAGGCCTGGACCGGCCCTTTGACGACCTGGTCTGCTCCCCGGCACTGGTGGACGAGCTGGTGGAGGGCTTCACCTTTCTGGAGCCCTATTACCAGTATTTCAAGAGCTTCTGCCGGGCGGGGCTGGAGGACCTGAAATAATACGGCCCTCTTATACTAATCCTAAATAAGAATTGCAAAGCACAAGAAGATAAGGTATAATAAAGGGGAGAAGAAGGGGGAGATGATGATAGACATGAAA
>CANQCS010000045.1 GCA_947589745.1 uncultured Oscillospiraceae bacterium | reverse complement strand
AGCAGGAACGCCCCGAACACATAGGCCGTCAGGGAGTGGAAATAGCTCTTCAGCTCGTGCTTCAATACCGCGGTCATGTCTCATCCGCCTCGCTTTCCCGCTTCTCTTCCGGGGCCTCCGGCGGGGCCTCTCCCGCCGCCGGGGCCTCCGTCCGCTCCGTCAACTCCAGGAAGATGTCCTCCAGGTCCGCCCGCTTCAGGCGCATCTCCAGCAGGGCCGTCCCCGCCGCCGCGAAGGCGAAGAAGACGGACCGGGAGACCGCGTAGATGTCGTCGCAGTCGGTGCGGATGTGGGCCGCCGTGAGGCCGCCCTCCGCCGCCTCCGTGGTCAGGTCCGCGATCTGCTCCACCTGGGCCAGGATCTCCCGGACCCGCTCCGGCGCCGCCTCCGCGGTCAGGTCGATCTCGCTGGGGGACAGCAGCCGCTTCTCCAGGTCCTCCGGCCGGTCGAAGGCCACCAGCTTCCCGTGGGCGATGATGAGGATCTCGTCGCAGATGGTCTGGACCTCGGAGAGGATGTGGGAGCTGAACACCACCGTGTGGGTCCGGCCCAGGTCCCGGATCAGGTCTCGGATCTCCAGGATCTGGATGGGGTCCAGGCCCACGGTGGGCTCGTCCAGGATGATGACCCGGGGGTCCCCCAGCAGGGCCTGGGCGATGCCCACCCGCTGCCGGTAGCCCTTGGACAGGGCGGAGATGCGGCGGTTCCGGACCTCCCGGATGCCGGTCTGTTCCATGACCGCCCCGATCTGCTCCGTCAGCGCCGCCCCCCGGAGGCCCTTGGCCTCCCCCACGAAGCGCAGATACTCCGCGGGCGTCTCATTGAGGTACAGGGGCGGCTGCTCCGGCAGGTAGCCGATCAGCTTTTTCGCCGCGTTGGGCTCCTCGAAGATGTCGTGGCCGTCGATCAGGACCCGGCCCTCGGTGGCCGAGAGACACCCGGTCATGATGTTCATGGTGGTGGACTTCCCGGCGCCGTTGGGGCCCAGGAAGCCGTAGACGTGGCCCTCGCCGATCTCAAAGCTGAGGTCGCTGACGGCCAGGTGATCGCCGTAGTATTTGGTAAGATGCTCCACTTGGATCATGGGCAAGACCTCCTTTTCAGCGCACATTATATCCGCCCAGGCTGAAACGGCGCTGAAAAAGTGGTGAACGTTTTTTGAACAATGAAAAGGGACGGCCCGAAGCCGTCCCCATATGCCTATCCCGTTGTGGGCAGCTCTACGAAAAAGGTGTTGACCCCCTCCGCGCTCTCCGCCCATATTTTGCCCCGGTGCTCCCGGACGATGCGCTCCGCGATGGAGAGGCCCAGGCCGTAGCTGTGGTCCGTCCGCCGGGCCCGGTCCGCCCGGTAGAACCGCTTGAAGATGTTTTTCAGGTCCTCCCGGCGGATGGCCTCTCCCGGGTCCGCCACGGACAGCAGGCAACGCTTCCCCCGCCGCTCCAGGCGCACCGTCACCCGGCCGGGGGCGTCTGCGTACTTCAGGGCGTTGTCCAGCAGAATTTCCGCCACCTGCCGCAGATGGGCCTCGCTGCCTTTCACCGTGATGCCGCTCTCCGCTTGGCAGTCCAGCGGCAGGTCTTTCTCGAAGAACAGGGGCTCAAAGGGGAGGACCGCATCGGACACCAGGCGGCTCAGGTCCACCCGGGCCATGGCGGTCTTGACGCTGCCGTTGTCCACCCGGGCCAGCTCCAGCAGGCTCTCCACCAGCCCCCGCATCTGCCGGGCCACGGTGAGGATGCTCTCCGCGGCCCGGTCGGCCCCGGCGTAGCCGGGGGTCTGGAGCAGCTCCGCGTTGGTGAGGATCACGGTCAGGGGCGTCTTCAGCTCGTGGGAGGCGTCGGCCACGAACTGCCGCTGCTGGTCCCAGGCTTTTTCCACCGGCCGCACCGCCCACCGGGCCAGGAAGACGCTGATGAACAGGAAGGCCAGCAGGCTGACGCCGCCGATGATCCCGCAAGTACGCACCAGGCCGTTTAAGGTAGACTGCTCGCTGGACATGTCCGCGAACACGATGGTGTCCCCCCAGGGCCCGCTCTCGAAGCAGAACCGGAACCCGTACTGGCTGAGGACGCCGATCGCCGCGCCGGTGGCCCGGGCTGCGTCCAGCAGCTCCTGCAGGAAGGCGTCGTCCGACAGGTCGTAGAAGCCGCCGGTGGGGGCGATCTCGCCGTTCTCCCCCAGCCGGAGGACGAAGTAGGGCAGGCGCACCTCCTCCGGCCGCTCCCCCGGGCGGCCCAGCCGGAAGGGCTCCGCCGCCACCGCCCGCATCATGCGGACGCTCTCCGCCTCCAGGTCCTGCCGGGTGATCTGAAAGACCAGGCCGAACATGACCAGCAGCACGGCCAGCACCATGAGCATGTTGATGCAGATGAATTTCAGCCGCAGCCGTCTCAGCATGTCCCGTCCACCTCCAGATGGTAGCCCTGCCGCCGGACCGCCTCGATGCGGACGTTGGAGCCGATGCTGGCCAGCTTTTTCCGGAGGAAACCCACGTAGACCTCCACATGGTTCTCCACCGCGTTGGAGTCGTAGCCCCACACCCGGGCCAATATCGTCTCCTTGGAGAGGTTTTTCTCCCCTGCCTGGAGCAGGGCCCGCATCACGTCGAACTCCCGGGCGGAGAGCCGCACCTGCTTCTCCCCGCACACCAGGGTGCAGGAGGCCAGGTCCAGGGCCGTGTTGCCGCAGACCAGCTCGTCCACCTGGTTCCCCTGGCGGCGGAGCAGGGCATTGACGCAGGCCAGCAGCTCCCGGCTGTCGAAGGGTTTCGTTAAGTAGTAGTCCGCCCCGGCGTTCAGGCCCTCGATGCGGTCCTCCAGCTCCCCCTTGGCCGTCAGCATCAGGATGGGGGCGGCGCACCGCCGGGCCCGGACCTGCCGGGCCACCTGGTAGCCGTTGAGCCCCGGCATCATCACGTCCAGGATCAACAGGTCGTAGACCCCCAGCTCCGCGTACTCCGCCCCGGTGGCCCCGTCGTAGACCGCCTCCACGTCGAACCCCTTGCCCTCCAGCAGGGCCTTGATGGACTCGGCCAGCAGGACCTCGTCCTCGATGACCAGTATTTTCACAGCGTCCGCCCCCATGCCTGTTCCGCGTTTTTCCCACTATAATACTTCCTCCCGCGGAAACCAAGCGGAAAGGCCGGGTGTTTACAATTCTTTTACAAATGAAGCCCGGCGGTTTTCGCCGCAGTCAGCGCTTCTTCCTTTTACCGGCGAGCCAGACCAGCAGAGCCACCAGGGCGATCCTGAGCACGGTCTTTTTGATTTCTTCATAGGATGCGCCCCAAAGGGAGATCACCGTTAGCAATACCGCCACGGCCGCAAGGAGCAACAGCCCCGGCGGCATCTTCCTGTTGTCAGTTTTTTTGATATCCGTCACCTCCCTGAACATGAAGCGCCGTATTTTTTTGTGAAAGAAGTTTGACCAGCTCCGGCCGTCATGTTATAATTCTGATATCGAACTTTTACCTTTGGAGGCGCTGACCATGAACATATCCGAGATCATCCAATATTCCCATGGGGCTGATTCCTTCCACAATATCGTACCGCTGACCTCCCTCCGCAGCCGGGAGGACGTGGAGGCGGCCAGGGCGAACAGCATCGACGCGGCGCTGACCCTCGACGAGTTCCGGGAGAAGTTCCCCGGGGTGGAGTGCGGGCACATCTGCTTCGGCAACACGGTCTCCACCTGCGCCTACTACTGGGACCCGGAGGCGTTGATCGTGTTCGCGCTGCCGATCGTCAACGGGGAGTTCTCCCCGGTTGACGGCGTGTCCCTGGCGGAGATGATAGAGGAGAAGAAACGCGAGAGCGCGGAGTACATCGGGGCAAACGACTACTATCCGATCATCTACGCGCTGAACGACCGGATGCGGATGGAATATCTGCGGATGCTCATTGACAGGGATGTGCCCGGGCTGTACGGGCTGTTTCTGAGGGTGTATCCCCTCAGCGACTACGGTTGCGCGCCTCTCGGCGTCGATGGGATGGAGAAGCTGCTCTCCCGCAAGACAGAGGCGCAGGCCGCCGAGACGGCAAAGCGGCTGGAGGGCCTCCCCGATGTTGTCACCCTCTACCGGGGGGAGAGCAGGTCCAGCGCGCCGTACCGGGAGGCCTTCTCCTGGACGCTGAGCAGCGGCCGCGGCCTGCACTTTGCGACCCGGTCGGGGGAGGAGAACAGCCGCCTCTACAAGGCCAGGGTGAAGAAAGAGGATATCTTCGAGTGCTTCGAGAGCGGGGAAGAGGTCCTGGTGATGCCGGACAAGGTGTTCGATGTGGAGGACCACGGCCTTCTGGGCCTGGAGTGGCTGACCGGGACCCTCTCCGCAATCGCCCCCGCCTATCAGGCGTACCTGAACGCCGCGGATTACACGAAGATCCCCTTTGAGACGGACGGCGATATCCACGGCAAGGCCCACTGCGCCCGGGTCCTGCTGGATGTGATGCTGATTGCCCGCCTGCAGGGCCTGCCCGGGGAGGACGAGCAGCTGCTGGCGGAGGCGGCGCTGTACCACGACGTGGGGCGCACCACAGACGGAGGGGACCGGCTCCACGGGGCAATTGCGTCCAAGAAATACAAGAAGGCCCGCAAGGGCGCGGACCCAATCACGCTCTTCCTGATGAAGTACCACTGCAGGCCGGATGAAGAGGGGTACGAGGCGGTCACGAGGATTCCGGGCCTGAGAGGGCAGGAGGACCGGGCCAGGCGGCTGCTGGATGTGTTCAAGGACGCCGACGCCCTTGACCGGGTCCGCCTCGGCGCCTATGAGACCGACTGGGAGCAGTTCAGGACGGAGGAAGGGCGGCAGCTCCCCCTGGCCGCGCGCCTGATTTTGGCCGCGCTGCGGGAGCAGGGGGAGTGAACGGCGCGCCTCTTTGGTGATTGTTCAGTGTTGCGCAATACCGAAAAATCTGCCTAAAACCGCGTCTGATGCACCGGCGTATAGACCGGCCCGCTCCGCAGGAGCTCCGACCGCATCAGCGTCATCCCCGCAGCTTCATAGGACAGCTCCGGCATTTCCGCCGACAGCTCCGCCAGCCTGACGCCCTCCTTCAGTACCGCCCGCCGGGCCATGGTCAGGTGGGGCCGGAAGCCCCGGTCCTCCAGGGGAAAGCCCTTTTCCCGGAGCAGCGCCGACAGATGGCCCTGCAGCGCCGTCAGGCTGTCCTCCGCGCTGATCTGCCGCCACAGGATATCCCCGTCATTGCGCCTGAACCGGCCCATGTGGCCGATGGCGATTCGGAACGGCGGCACGGCGCAGGCGTCCATAGCGGCTGTGATCTCCCCCACGCGGGAGGCGGGGACCTGCCCCAGGAAGACCAGCGTCAGGTGGAAGTTCTCCCGGCGGGAGAAGGTGCCCCGCGTGCAGGCGCGGCGGAGCAGGGCCGCGCTCTGTTCCAGCCCGGTCTTGACTTCCTCCGGGCACTCGATGGCGATGAACAGGCGAAGATCGGTACTCATAGTGCTTGGCCTCCTGATGTTTTTCCATATTGTAGCAGGGATCTCCCCGGGATGCAAGGGGGCGGAAAAAGGGGCCCGCTGGTGATTGCACTTATTTTCGATTAGAGGTATAATGCCAGCAGACGGCGGGGCCGTTCCGGCGCCCGCCACAGATGATCTCACAACGATTGACGGAGGTATATGACCATGCGCAAAAACTTTGGAGCGAAGCCCATTTGCTATCCCCAGCCGGTGTTTATCCTGGCGGCCTACGACGAGAACGGCGTCCCCAACGCCATGAACGCGGCCTGGGGCGGCATCAGCGACGACACCCAGATCTCCTTCTGCATCAGTGCCGGGCACAAGACCACCCACGACATCCTGGCCAGCAGGGCGTTCACCGTCAGCATGGCGGACGCGGACCACGTGGTGGAGTGCGACTATGTGGGCGTGGCGTCCGGCAACAACGTGCCGGACAAGCTGGCCCGGGCCGGACTGCACACCACAAAGAGCGAGTTCGTCAACGCGCCGCTGATCGACGAGCTGGCCATGGCGCTGGAGTGCAGGCTGGTCAGCTACGACCCCGAGAGCTGCCGGCTGGTGGGGGAGATCGTCAACGTGTGCGCCGGCGAGAGCGTGCTGACAGACGGCAGGATCGACCCGGCCAAGCTGCGGCCCATCACCTTTGACCCGGTGAACAACGCCTATCTGGTGCTGGGGGAGAAGGTCGGGAACGCGTTCAGGGACGGGCTGAAGCTGAAATAATGCGGTGACTGTGAAATAGGGACACGCTTCTCAACAGAGCCAAAAGGGGCCCGCTGCGGAAATCCGCAGCGGGCCCTTCTTGCGTTGAAATTTTCTGCCGTTTATCCTATCCTTCAATAAGAACCATATATCGTCACCGTGCGGCAAACAAAGGAATTGCAGCGCTTTAGTAGCGATATGAAAGTTCTTTTTGATACTTTTTCTTTCAAGAAAAAGTATTACAGATACCGGATGCCCTGCACGCCGTGGATGCCCAGGCCGGGGTCGTCGGAGACGGTGATGTTCTGCTCGTCGAACACCGCGCCGCCCAGGATGGGGTCCTCGCTGCACAGCACCGGGCCGTCCAGGTCGATCTTGGTGATGATCTGCTTGGCGCAGGCCAGGTGGACGGCGGCGTTGACGCTGATCTTGGCCTCCAGCATACAGCCGATCATGCACTCCACGCCGTAGACCTCGGCGGCGGAGGCGATCTTCAGGGCGTTGTAGATGCCGCCGCACTTCATCAGCTTGATGTTCACCAGGTCGGCGGCCCCCATCTGCATGATGGTCAGGGCGTCGGCGGGGGAGAACACGCTCTCGTCCGCCAGCACCGGCACATAGGACCGCTCGGTGACGTACTTGAGCCCTGTAAAGTCGTGGGCCTTCACAGGCTGCTCCACGAACTCGATATCCAGGCCCCGCTCCTGCATCTGGTTCAGGATGCGCACCGCCTGCTTGGGCTGCCAGCCCTGGTTGGCGTCGATGCGGATGCGGATATCCGGGCCCGCGGCCTGCCGCACGGCGGACAGCCGGGCCACGTCCAGGGAGGGGTCAGCCCCCACCTTGACCTTCAGGGTGTCATAGCCCCGCTGCACGGCGTTCACCGTGTCCCGGGCCATCTCCTCCGGGTCGTTGACGCTGATGGTGATATCGGTGACGATCTGTTTCCGGCTGCCGCCCAGCAGCTTGTAGACGGGGATGTGGTACAGCTGTCCATACAGGTCCCAGAGGGCCATGTCCATGGCGGCCTTGGCGCTGGTGTTCTTGACGATGCACTTATCCAGGGCCAGCATCAGGTCCTCAAAGCCGTCCACGTCCCGGCCCACCACGGTCTTGATGATGTGGTCCTGGAGCGCGCCCACGATGGCGCCGGTGGTGTCGCCGGTGATGGCCCCGGTGGGGGGCGCCTCGCCGTAGCCCACCGCGCCGGTGTCGGTATGGACCTCCACGATCACGTCCTCCACGCTGGACACCGACCGCAGGGCGGTCTTGAAGGGCACCCGCAGGGGGACGGAGATCCGGCCCAGTCTGACTTCCGTAATTTTCAAAGAGTTACCTCCTTCCGCGCTGCCGTCAGCGGACCGCCGGTCAGCCGAACAGGGACATCACGTAGCCCACGAACCAGCCGCCGTAGGTGCCGACGATGTAGCCCAGCAAGGCCATGAGGACGCCCACGGAGGTGAGGGAGCCGCTGTAGGAGGCGGCCAGGATGGGCGCGGAGGCGGTGCCGCCGATGTTGGCCAGGGAGGCCACGCCGCAGGTGCAGCAGATCATGGCGATCAGGTACAGCAGCACCACCGGGGGCGCGAAGTCGAAGAATTTCCACTTGGTCAGCTTCTGCGCTCCGATGAGCAGGGCCGCGATGAAGGCAAGCACCGCGATGTAGGTAAAGCCGTTGGTGATCATACACTCTCTCCTTTCTCAGTTGACACGATTTTTGCAAATTTGACACACACACAATTTCAGCGGTCTCTCTCTTCCTGTCCCCTCCTCCCACACGGTACGGCGGGAATGCGCCCCGCAAAAAGCCCCAACAGGGATATCGGCCCTTCCGGCCCCGGATCCCTGCCGGGTCTCCGCGTCACGGCATGACTCGCGCATGCCCAGCGCGGCGCGGCGGCATTCGATTTTGACGGTTCTTGCAGTTTTCGTTCACACAGAATATCCTAAGTATACAGAAATTTGTCACCCTTGTCAATCTGATTTTGTCCAACATTTCAAAATCGGGACGCAGCCGGGAGAATATTCCTGTTGCTTTTGGGACGTGATTCGGGTATAATGGGGATATCTGGAAACAGGAGGGAGCGGCAATGTGGAGGTGTCCCAAGTGCGGCAGGGAGTTTAGACGCCAGGACCAGAGCCATTACTGCGGGGAGAAGCCCCGGACCGTTGACGAATATATCCAGGCCCAGGACGGCGCCCGGCAGGCGGATCTGCGCCTTGTCCGCGGCGCCCTGCGCCAGGCGCTGCCGGAGGCGGAGGAGCGCATCTCCTGGAGCATGCCCACCTACTGGCGGGGGCACAACATCATCCACTTTGCGGCCTCCAAGCAGCACATCGGCCTGTATCCCGGCGCGGAGGCGGTGGAGGCGTTCGCGGAGGAACTGAAGGACTACAAGACGGACAAGGGCACCATCCGCATCCCCTACGGCCGGGTGGACCCGGAGCTCATTGAGAGAATCGCGCGGTGGTGCTGGGACACAGGGCACCACGCCTGATTCTTTTTCTTGAAAGAAAAAGAACCAAAAAGAACTTTACCATCGCTCCCGAGGCGCTGCGATACCCGCGTTTCCCGCCCGGTAACGGGGCGCGCTTCTGACAGGGGAGAGGGGACAGAAATATTCGGAGGAGGGCAATCAGATGCCACATCAGGAACATCCTATCACCAACCGTATGCGGGCCGTACAGGGCGACATCACCAAGCTCAACTGCGACTGCATCGTCAACGCCGCCAACCGCAGCCTCCTGGGCGGCGGAGGCGTGGACGGCGCGATCCACCGGGCCGCCGGGCCGGACCTGCTCCGGGAGTGCCGGACGCTGGGCGGCTGTGCGACAGGCGAGGCCAAGATCACCGGGGGCTACGCCCTCCCCGCCAGGTGGGTCATCCACACCGTGGGGCCCGTCTACAGCGGCAGGCCCTCCGACGCCAAGCTCCTGGCCAGCTGCTACCGCAACTCCCTGAACCTGGCGAAGCGGCACGGCATCCGCACCATCGCCTTTCCCGCCATCTCCACCGGGGTCTACGGCTACCCGCTGGAGCCCGCGGCGGAGATCGCCGTGGACACGGTGCGGCAGTGGCTGGCGGACAACGCGGACGAGCCCATGGAGGTGACGTTTTGCTGCTTTGACGGCAGGACGATGGAGGCGTACTGAAGGCTGCTGGGGTGAGGGAACCGCCGCCATTTTGGAAGCAGGGAAGCCGTTTGGGGACAGATACAAAAAGCGGGGCCGAATGATTCCAGTCATTCGGCCTCGCTTCCGCTTGTCCCTATGAGAAGTATCCCTCGTTACCGTGCAGAAAATGCGGGAATCGCAGCGCTTGGAGAGCGATATTAAAGTTCTTTTTGATACTTTTTCTTTCAAGAAAAAGTATTACGCCTTTTTTCGGTTGAGCCGGTACCCCACCGCGCCGCCGATCAGGCCGCCCACGATGTGGGCCATGTTGGAGATGTTGTCCTGCACCGTGATGCCCTCATAGACCTGCTGGCCGATGAAGATGACCGACACCAGGAGGAACGTCAGCGGGATATCCCCGTGCTTGAAGCTGGTGAAGGACGCCAGCAGGATGAAGGCGAACACCACGCCGCTGGAACCGCACAGGGCCACGTTGGGGAAGAACACATAGTTGATGATTCCCGTGATCCCGGCGGTCAGCAGGATCACCACCGCCAGCCGCTTGGAGCCGTACTTCTCCTCCAGCATCGGGCCCAGCAGCAGGAGGTAGGACGCGTTCCCCAGGAAGTGGGCCCAGGAGCCGTGGCCCAGAATGTGGGTGAAGAGCCGAAGGTAGGTCAGCGGGCTGGTCAGCGGCGAGCGGTACGTCATAAAGAGCAGCTGTGTGACCCGGCCGCCGGTGAGAAGCCCCGCCGCCGTCGCGCAGAAGCACAGGAACACCAGCCCCAGCACCACCGGGGAGTTGAACCGGATACGAATTCTTTTCATCACATTCACCCCGCACGATCAAAAATGTATCCTGCCCGTATCATATCACAAATTTGTGCCGCTATCAATCCCTTGCCAAACGGGACGGGCCGCGGTATACTGGAAGCAGGAAACACCTGCAAAATCAAACGGGAGGACGATTACATGACACCTGAGATCCGGCGCATCGACGGCGGCACCTGGAGCTTTGAGGAACCCGGCGTCCGCTTCTTTCTCCTGACAGGGCGGGACAAGGCCCTGCTGATCGACAGCGGGATGCAGACCCGGAACGCCAGGGAGCTGGCCCGGGGCCTCACGGACCTGCCCCTGTTCCTGCTGAACACCCACGCCGACCCGGACCACCTGGGGAGCTGCGGGGAGTTTGACACCTTCTACATGCACCCCGCCGAGGCGTCCAACTACTACAACTCCCACGGCGGCACCGGCGGCTTCACGCCCGTCTGGGACGGGGACGTGCTGGACCTGGGGGACCGGCCGCTGCGCATCATTGCGATCCCCGGCCACACCCCCGGCAGTATCGCCGTTCTGGACGAGAAGCACCGCCGCCTGTTCTCCGGGGACACGGTGCAGAGCGGCCACATCTTCATGTTCGGCATCCAGCGGGAGATGCACGCCTTCCGGCACAGCCTGCTGAAGCTGCAGGGGTACGCGGGGAGCTTCGATGAAATCTACCCCTCCCACGCCGCCTGCCCGGTGAAGCCGGAGCTTATCATGGCGCTCTACGATGCAGCGGGCCGCATCCTGGACGGCGCGGTGGCGGGAAAACCCGGCGAGATGCACGGCAGGGCCATCACCGTCTACGAGCCGGGTCCCGCCGTGTTCCTGTGCGACGCGAAAGGGTAGGGGGGAGCATGCCGATGGAAACGCTTCTGAAACTGATGATGGACCGGCGCAGCGTCCGGTCCTACACGGACGAGCCGGTGCCGGAGGAGAAGCTGGAGATGATCCTCCAGGCGGGGCTGCTGGCCCCCTCCGGGAGGAACACCCGGCCCTGGGAGTTCGTCGTCGTCCGGGACCGGGAGACGCTGCGGCGGATGGCGGAGTGCCGCGTAGGCGCGGCAAAGATGCTCTCCGGCGCGGCCTGCGCCATTGTGGTGCTGGGGGACGAGGGGAAGACGGATACCGTCATCGAGGACTGCTCCATCGCGCTGGCCCAGATGCACCTGATGGCGGCCAGCCTGGGGCTGGGAAGCTGCTGGATCCAGGGCAGGCTCCGGCAGGCCCCCGATGGCAGGACCACGGAGGACTATCTGCGGGAGCTGCTGGGGTTCCCCGCGTCCATGCGGCTGGAGGCCATTCTCTCCGTCGGCGTACCGGCGCAGACTCCGCCGCCCCATGAGGCCCCGGATATCCACGGCGGGAAGGTGCACTGGGAGAAGTTCTGACAAAATGGGCGCACGTCCCGGCCGCCGCCCTCAATCACCGGCCGCCCGGACCGCCCCCTGGAACCGGTCCAGCACCGCCAGCATATCGGCCGGGAGGCGCTGCCTGCAAGCGTCGGCCAGATCTTTGGGGACGCCGTAGAAGGCCTCCGCCATCCCGCCGGTGATGCAGGTCAGCGTGTCGCAGTCGCCGCCCAGGGACACCGCCGTCCGGATGGCGTCCTCAAAGCCGGTTCCCTCCAGGAACGCGGTGATGGCCTCCGGCACCGTCCTCTGACAGCTCTCGTCGTGGCGGTACGCGGGGCGGATCTCGTCACAGGTGCGGGAGAGGTCGTACCCGAACTCCCGGACGATGTAGGCTTTGATCTCCGCCTTGCCGTGTCCCGTCCGCGCCAGGAAGATGGCGCTGGCCGCGGCCTCGGCGCCCTTGATCCCCTCCGGGTGGTTGTGGGTGACCTCCGCCGTCAGCGCGGCGGCGTGGCGGGTGTCCTCCAGGGTGCCGTACAGCCAACCGGCGGCGGACACCCGCATGGCCGAGCCGTTGCCGAAGCTGCCGTAGGGCTGCGGGTCCCTCTCCCGGAGCCAGCGGCGGAACATGCCGCCGTAGCCCGCGTCCGGGTATCGGTTGCCCCACCGCTGCATGGACCTCACCAGAGCTGCCCGGACCGCGCTGTCCGGCTGGCCCTTGGTGTCCAGCAACGCCTCCGCCACGGCGACGGTCATCACCGTGTCGTCGGTGAACTGGCTGTCCCGGCGGAACAGCGGAAACTCCTTTGTTTTGCCGCCCCTGTCGAACTCATAGGGCGCGCCGATCATGTCTCCTAAAATCGCGCCGATCATATCGGACCCTCCTTGTATTTCGGATGACAACAGGATAGCACAGAAAAAACCGGGAGGGGTCGTTTGCCGCGCGACAAATGGCCCTCCCGTTTTTTGATACGTTTATTCTCCAAGGATCGGCTGCCCGTACTTGAACAGGGCGGCGTTGATCTCGTAGATGTCGTATATCCGGTTGGTGATGAAGTAGGTGACGATCAGGTCGAACTTGCTGCTGGGGGAGAAGGCGATCTCCGCCCTGGCCAGGAGGTCCAGCATGGTGGGCATATCCAGCTGGAGCGCCACGGCGAACGCCACCGCCGTCTTTTTCTTGGGCCGGTAGTCCTTCCGGCAGCGGATCCGTGAAAACACCTTCCGGTCGATGTTGGCCTTCTTGTAGACGGTGACGTCGTCCATGCCGCTCTCGTCAATGAGCCGGAACAGGCGCTGCTGGAAGGTCTCCCCGGCCCCGCCCAGCACCTCGTCCAGGCTTTTCCCGGCCATATCCGGCAGCGCCCCGGCGGAAAACGCCGCCCCCGGCGCCGCAATTGGCGCCGTGTTTCCGAGTACCGGCGGCCTGCCATGGGGCGGCAGGACAGCGTCCTCCGGCCGCCGGAACCTGGACCGGCTCTCCCCCTGGTACTCCGCCTCATGGAGCAGGCGGACCTGGTGCTCGTCGATGTACCGCTGGATGCCGCCCATCCGCTGCTCGGACAGCTCCAGGGACTTCCGGTCGAACACCACCAGGATGACGGTCATCTCGTGGGCCAGGAGGAACTTCCCGATCTCCGCCAGGGCGATGTTCAGCGCCTCGTCCTTGGGAAACCCGTAGGAGCCGGAGGCGATAAGGGGGAAGGCGACGCTCCCGCACTTCAGCTCCGCAGCCAGGGACAGCGACGACTCGTAGCAGGAGCGGAGGATTTCCCGCTCCCCGTGCCTGCCGTCCACCCAGGCCGGGCCCACGGTGTGGATGATGTACGAGGCGTTCAGCCGGAAGGCCGGCGTCTGCACCGCGGCCCCCCGGGCAATGGGCCCGATCTTTTTGCGGGCGGCCAGGAGCGCTTCCTCTCCGGCGGCCCGGTAGATGGCGCTGTCCGTGCCGGCCCCGACGCAGGGATTGGGATTCGCCGTATTCACGATGGCGTCCGCTTTTACTTTCGTGATATCGTCCCGGATGATCTGAAAGGGCACGTCCGCTCGCCTCCGCCCGTTTTTTCTCTCAGCAATGATTATATCGCAGAATGCCGCCGAATTCAACCGGGGCGGCGCAGAAAAACCGCCGGCGGCGCGCTGCCCGGCTCACGTTTTGTCTTGCCATTTTCGGAACACCGGCCTATAATGGCCGTATCGATCAGAGTCAGGGAGGTGCCGCATGAAAATCTTTTTCCATCCCGACGACTGCCGCATGGGGGATATCATCCCCTACTATGAGGACGGCGGCAAGATGTTCCCCTACGAGGTGGAGCAGGAGCGCCCCTTCCAGTAGGAGGCGGGCCGGACGGCCCGCCTGAGCAACAGTTGCGGCGGCGATGCCGCCAAGTATGATATAGAAAATTCCGAAGGAGTTGACCAGCATGGACATCCAGACGATCCGCGCCACCGAGACCTGGCAGCAGGCCGGGGCGTACTATGTGCGCATCCAGGCCATGGCCAGGAAGTACCACATCACCCTCCGGCAGGAGTTCGACGAGCACGACACGCCGGAGACGAAATACATCGTGCTCCTGGACGGGAGTTTCCCGGTGGCCACCTGCCGCCTCTACGCCATTGACGGGGCCAGCGCTATGATCGGCCGGGTGGTGGTCCTGCCGGAGTACCGGGACAGGGGCCTGGGCAGCCGGGTCATCGCGGAGGCGGAGCAGTGGCTGCGGGAGCTGGGGTTCCGCCGGGCCGTGGTGGAGAGTCGGGACGTGGCCGTGGGGTTCTACGAGAAGCTGGGGTATGCGGCGGACTACTCCCGGCTCATCCACGGGGAGACGTTTGAGTGCGTGAGGATGGAGAAGGAGCTGAGGTGAGAGGCAGTGCACCCGCGCCGCCTGCTTTCCCCCAAAAGGCTCACGGGTGATACTCCCACCCGTGGTCGCCGTGGTAGATCATGAGCCGGGTCATGCCGCCGTCGATGCAGATGTTCTCCCCGGTGATGAACCCGGCCCTGCCGGAGCAGAGGAACAGCACCATATTGGCGATATCCAGGGGGTTCCCCACCCGTCCGGCGGGCTGCTGCGTGGCGTCGGGGCCCTCATAGACCCGGTAAGCGGTGTCGATCCAGCCGGGGGAGATGGAGTTGACCCGGACTCTTCCGGCGAGGCTGGCCGCCAGGGCGTGGGTCAGGGCGGCGATACCGCCCTTGGCCGCCGTGTAGCTCTCCGTCTCCGGCTGGCTCATGCGGTCCCGGCTGGAGGAGATGTTGACGATGGCCGCCCCCGGGGCGAAGTGGGGCAGAAAGAGCTTCGCCAGGTAGAACGCCGCCGTCACCCCCACCCGCTGGACGTACTCAAATTCCTCATAGGTGCATTCCGTGATGCCCTTCATCAGCGGCGCGGCGTTGTTGATAAGATAGTCCACGTGCCCGTATTGGGCGACGACCTTCTCCGCGAACCGCTCCATGTCGGCCTTCACCGCCAGGTCGCCCACGAAGTACGGGTTTGCCTGCCGGTCGATGACGCAGACCGCCGCGCCCTGCTTCTCAAATTCTTCCCGGATGCACCGGCCGATGCCCTGGGCCCCGCCGGTCACCACGGCGACTTTGCCTGCAAATTCCATGTTGGTCCTCCGTTCGTTCTTGATCCGGTGTCCCGCTCCGGGCTTTCATTCGTCATCTATAATCTCTGTGTCGTAGTGCTCTATCAATTGCCGGAAGCGGTGACAGGTCTCCAGGTGGTCGTTGATGAGCCCACAGGACTGCATGTGGGCGTAGATGGTCACGGGGCCCACAAATCTCAGCCCCCGCCGCTTCAGGTCCTGGGCGATACGGGCGGACAGGGCGTTGGAGGGCGGGATGTGCCCATGGGCGTGCCCCCGGTACACCAGGGACTTCCCGCTGGTCCAGCCCCAGAGGTAGGCCGAGAAGCTGCCAAACTCCTCCCGGATGCGCAGAAAGCAGCGGGCGTTGTTGATGATGGCCTCGATCTTCCGGCGGGCGCGGATCATCCCCGGGGTGTCCATGATCCGCTGCACGTCCCCCTCGGTGTAGGCCGCCACCCGCTCAAAGTCGAAACCGTCAAAGCAGGCGCGGAGGACCTCCCGCCGTTGGAGCACCGTGTCCCAGCTGAGGCCGCACTGCATGACCTCCAGGGACAGGTGCTCGAACTGTTTTCGGTCGTCCCGGACCGGGACGCCCCACTCTTCGTCGTGGTACTTGATCTCCAGCTCGTTGATGACACACCAGGGACACCGCTCCATAGGCCGCCGCCCTCCCGTTTCCCCGGACCGCGTTGACGCCGGTCCGGAAGTATAGTATGATGATAGCATAAAAACCAATTTTTGTGGAGACTAATTTTTCAGGAGGAGATCACATGGTACGGGAGATCATGCGGGACGAGGCGTTCCTCTCTCAGAAAGCGGAACCGGCCGCGCCGGAGGACCTGCCGGTGGCCCGGGACCTGCTGGACACGCTGGAAGCCCACAGGGAGGGCTGCGTGGGCATGGCCGCCAATATGATCGGCGTCAACAAGCGCATCATCGTCTTTGACAACGAGGGCGAGTACATGGTGATGTTCAACCCGGAGATCATCAGGAAGTCGGGTCCCTACCAGGCGCGGGAGGGGTGCCTGTCCCTCGCCGGGACCCGCCCGGCCAAGCGCTGGAAGTCCGTCAAGGTGCGGTACCAGAACGAGAAGTTCCAGGAGCGGTTCAGGACCTTCACCGGCTGGACGGCCCAGATCATCCAGCACGAGGTGGACCACTGCGAGGGGATCCTTATCTGATATTTTTTTCAAGAGAAAGTATTACTCCGCCGCGGCGTGGTACTCGTCCACGATCTCCCGCAGCGTGACGCCCCGCAAACTCTCGGCCAGACCGTCCTGCACCCTGCGGTAGGTCTTTCCCAGCACGCGGCCGATGTTCCTCCCCACCGGGCACAGCGGGGAAGGGGAGGTGTGCACCCCCATCAGCCTGTCGATGGCCCCCGGCTCCACCGCCTCGCAGATCTGATACAGGGAAATTTCCTCCAGCGGGCGCTGGATAGCCGCGCCGCCTGTGCCCTGGGGGACCGCGATGATGCCCGCCTTTTTCAGGGCGCTCAGGATGCCGCGGACCGTGACCGGGTTGCACCCCGTGGACAGGGACAGCAGCTCGCTGGTCACTTTTGTCTGCCCGCCGTACTCGCTGATGAAGATGAGGCAGTGAACGGCGACGGAACATTTTTTGCTGATGTGCATGATCGTCCCCCCTTATCGCTATTTTAGCAGAGTTTTGCCCCGGTGTAAATATTGACACGACACCATTTTCGCGGTATACTTGCGGAAGATGTCGTTCTAAATTTTACATCATGGGAGGAACACGGTTATGAAATATGTGCAGATCATCTTCAGCCCCACCGGCGGCACGGAGAAGGCAGCAAAGGCGCTGACGCAGCAGTGGCCGTCTGTGGAGACCATTGACCTGTCTGTCCCGGGCCAGAATGGCGGCGGGATCGTTTTTCAGCCGGAGGATGTGGCGCTGATCGCCATGCCGTCCTTCGGCGGCCTCGCGCCACAGGTTGCTATTGACCGGCTCGGCGGGATCAAGGGGAACCGCGCGAGGTGCGTCCTCATGGCGGTCTACGGCAACCGGGCCTATGAGGACACCCTGGTCCAGATGGAGGACGCCGCCGAAAAGTGCGGCTTCCGGGTGATCGCCGCGGTCTCCGCCGTGGCGGAGCACTCCATCATGCACCAGTACGCCGCCGGACGGCCTGACAAGAAAGACGGTGACCAGCTCGCCGGCTTTGCGGAAAGGATCGACGCAAAGCTCCGGAGCGGCGTAACCGCAAAGCCCGCGATCCCCGGGAACCGGCCCTACAAAAAGGCCGGAAATGTCGGTCTCGTGCCCAAGGCGGACGCTGCGTGTACGGCCTGCGGCCTGTGCGCGAAGCGGTGCCCGGTGGAGGCCATTGACCCGAAAGCGCCCAGGGCCACCGACGGGAAGAAGTGCATCTCCTGTATGCGCTGCGTCTCCATCTGCCCGCAGCAGGCCAGGAAGGTCAACGGGGCCATGGTCGCCGTCGCGGCCCTGGCCATCAAGAAGGCCTGCTCTGTGCCCAAGCAGAACGAGCTCTTTATCTGACTTTTGTAGTACCAGGAGGGGAAAAGCGGCGACGGTGCGCGGGATTCTGAAAAGTGAAAAATTTATCAGGCGGTGATCCTCAGCCCAATTCCTTCATTATAAAATTATTTGGAAATTTTTCTAAATAACAGTGGAAATCCATACGAAATCATGTTATAATCGTTGTATATACCTGCTTCGGCCCGTGATGCGGCCAGGTGCGTATCTATGGATTTTTTGATGAAGGAAGGAAGAGACACATGAGCACCAAGACCACTGCCCCGGATTGCAGCATTGAGAACATCTACCGGCTGGACGGACGTGTTCCCATCGCAAAAGCGATCCCCTTTGGACTCCAGCACATCCTGGCCATGTTCGTGGCCAACCTGTCGCCCATCACGCTGATCGCGGCGGCGGCGGGCCTGCCCCAGAATGAGATCGCCGTCCTGCTCCAGAACGCCATGTTCGTGGCGGGCATCGCCACGCTGATCCAGCTCTACCCGGTCTGGGGGATCGGCTCCCGGCTGCCGGTGGTCATGGGCGTCAGCTTCACCTTCGTGGCGGTGCTCAGCACCGTGGCGGCCAACTACGGCTATCCCACCCTGGTGGGCGCGGTGCTGGTGGGCGGTATCTTCGAGGGGACCCTGGGCCTGCTGGCCAAGTATTGGCGGAAGATCATCTCCCCCATCGTGGCGGCCACCGTGGTGACGGCCATCGGACTCTCCCTCTTTACCGTGGGCACCCGCTCCTTCGGCGGCGGGTACAACGCCGACTTCGGCTCCGCCCAGAACCTGCTGCTGGGGACCATCACCCTGGCCGTCTGCCTGCTGTGGAACATCTTCGCCAAGGGCTACCTCAAGCAGCTCTCCGTCCTGGCGGGCCTGATCGTGGGCTACATCGTGGCCATTTTCATGGGCAAGGTGGACCTGACCACCCTGATGGACGGCGGGCTCATCTCCCTGCCCCACCTGATGCCCTATATGCCCAGGTTTGAGCTGGGCGCCATCCTCTCCGTGTGCATCATCTTCCTGGTGTCGGCGGCGGAGACCATCGGCGACACCTCCGCCCTGGTGGCCGGCGGCCTAAACCGGAAGATCACCGGCAAGGAGATCTCCGGCTCCCTGGCCTGCGACGGCTACGCCTCCGCGTTCTCGTCCCTCTTCGGCTGCCCGCCCGTCACCTCCTTCTCCCAGAACGTGGGCCTGGTGGCCATGACCAAGGTGGTCAACCGCTTCACCATCATGACCGGCGCCATCTGCATGATCCTGGCGGGCCTCCTGCCGCCGGTGGGCAACTTCTTCGCGTCCCTGCCGGACTCCGTGCTGGGCGGCTGCACCATCATGATGTTCGGCACCATCGTCACCTCCGGGATGCAGATGATCGCGGACTGCGGGTTCAGCCACCGGAACATCACCATCGCGTCCCTGTCCCTGGCCATCGGCGTGGGCTTCACCTCCACCACCGAGGCGGACATCTGGAACATCTTCCCGGAGATGGTCAGGTCCGTGTTCGCGGAGAACGTGGTGGCGGTGGTGTTCGTGGTGGCCATCGTCCTTAGCCTGGTGCTGCCCAAGGATATGGAGGTCAAACCGGCGGACGCCGGCGCGGGGAAGTGATACGCGCTGACGCCGGGACTGGGTGATTATGAAATCGGCAATAAAATATTGCCGATTTCATAATAGATTGAAAGGCCGTTTTGCTCGCCGCTACGCGGCAACCGCAAAACATGGCCAATATTACTCCGGCGATTATTTCATTGCCGGAGTAATAAAAATGGCGCTGCCGCGCCGGAAGAGTGTCCGCTTTGCGGAGGCTTCTTCCGGCGGGCAGCGCCGTTTTGGTGTTGTGTGGTCGAGCCATGAAGCGGAAAATCAATTCCCGGGAAAGAATAAGATTATCGTCGAATTTCGGGCGGGATATTCGCATCTCAGCATTGGGAAATGATTTCATCCAGCAATGGTGAAAATTTTTTCCGCTCCTGATGTGCGATATAAGCCTGAATCGATTGCACTTCAATGACAGATTTTTCTACATGGCATTTTATCGATAGCTGATTTGAATAGTAGTGATGGTCCGTGACAGAAGATAATATACTTTCAACGTCAATGTGATAGAGTGCATTTAGAAACGTGCAAACATTGTTATCAGTAAAGATCTCAATCTCAGGTGGCTTTTCAGAAGGATAGGAAAACACGTAATCTGCCTTGCTTGCCGTATGGCTCTCGTCGCGAATCCCGATACATCTTATTTCTTTATGCTTTCGAGTGTATCTTACAGCATTCAAGACATCGGCTTTATCGCCTACAGCCGCAATAGATACCGCATCTGATAATTCCGGTGAAAATTGACGCATTATTTCAATCAGTAATTTTTTAGAAAACTCATCCTCAACATAAATGAGCAACATTTTTTGATGGCCGCTTGACAAATCGGCAACTATTTCGGCAATAGTAGGATTGTTCTCAACAACAGTCCCAGAAGAACTCCGCTCCACTTTCTTCCTTGCTTCGGGAGGCATAACGCTCACGATCGTAGGCGAATGAGTAGTAACAATGATTTGATGCCTTTTCCTTTTACATACTTCAAGGAAATAGAGTGCAAGATTATACTGTGCATCTTGATGAAGTGCGGTTTCAGGTTCCTCAATAACAATAAGACTTTTTTCGGGCGCATTTTCGATTGCATCGATCATTCGGATCAACCGTGCTTCTCCGCATCCCATGTGGTTTTCGGAATAATTTGCGCCAAAGCGTGAAGCAAAACCCATTTCGGCCTCTTTTGTTTGATTGCTGATCGTAGCAACTTCAACAGAAGAATACGGTGTTCCGAGAATGCTTTCAGATAGCTTCCGCGCTTTATCGCTGAAACTGCGTCGAGTATTAATGCAAGTTTTCGAATCCAGATAAATTCTGTCGCCCATTTCATGATGTGGAACAAAGAATCCCATCCCAAAGTATATGCACTTTCAATCAGGACGGCGTTGATATCCGCCCCATTCCGAGTGAACTTTTCTGATTACATTTTCTCTTGCGTGCAGACGTAAATCAAAATCGAACAAAGATGTCTGCTCATACCCCTTTGCTTCCGGGGGTGCTACGTATGAATACCGTAAATAAGCGTCGGTTGTATAGGGTTCCGGATCCAGATTGGATTTTATAAAAAAGTTTCCAAGACTATAGTAATTCTTTGTGTCGTGAGAATGTTCGCCCGGGAGCATATATCTATAACAGCAGAGAGCAAGCTGCCCCAGCGTACTTTTGCCTGACCCGTTTTTACCTGTAATGACGGTTATTGGGAAATCGAAGGAAATAGTGGCCGACATTCCTCTTATTCCATGGGACTCGATAGATAATAGAACATCACCGAAATTTTTATATCTATGTTGTGCGCTATACATACTTTTAAGTTCGCTGACTAATTGAGATGGTGATTGCATATAATCAACTCCTAATGAAAAATCTAAACATAAAGTAAGTGCTTTCAAATAATGATTGCGCTATAATTTGCAACCAACGATGATTTTAGCTCTACATTTTGGAAGGACCCATGCCAGTATGCCGTAGCGGCAGAGACGTCAATGTGGTAATATCAATGGTGTAATAATATACTTTTTTAAAAGGATTAGCAATAACAAATTCATAAAAATGACTCCATTTTAGCGTCAGGCGAAATTAACCATTCAGCGTCAGGCGAAAAACGCCAAATTAAGTCAAATGAAAAATGTATCCTTTGAGGAATTGCAGAATTTGTACCTGGAGGGGGAAGCGGAAGAAAACAAAACGCCCGGAACAGAGATGTTCCTGGCGTTTGCCTGAAAGTGGCTAAAAAGCGAGGTATACGAACATGAATTGTTCGTATACCTCTTGATTGGTGGACCTGAAGAGACTCGAACTCTCGACCTCTCGGATGCGAACCGAACGCTCTCCCGAGTTGAGCTTAATACGGGCCTGTACTGCGGGAGATGCGAACCGTTCGAGGGACCTTCGGCAGGATGCGAACCTCTTGGGGACCTTGTTGAGCTCACCTGCTGTATGCCCAACTCTGCCACATTAATGTATCAGAGGAGCTGGCCTTTGTCAAGTATCCCCTGAAATTATCCAATCTCCATTTGGATTTAAAAACTTCACTTGATTCGTTTCTGAATATCCTCTACCGACGGCAACTGTTTTTCCAGTTCAGCAGGCAGGCTGCTGGTGATACGGTACTCACTAACGCCGATGGGCTTGCTCATATCCTTCAGAGAATATTCTGCAACCAAATTGTTCTTGCTCTTGCAGAGCAGCAAGCCGATGGTTGGGTTGTCCTGTTCCTGCTTGATGAGTCCGTCCACGGCAGAGAGATAAAAATTCAACTGCCCGGCGTACTCCGGCTTGAACTCGCCGGTTTTCAATTCGATCACTACATAACAGCGGAGATTCAGGTTGTAGAACAGCAGGTCAATGTAGAAGTCATCTCCTCCGACATTGATATGGTACTGATTACCAAGAAAAGCAAACCCTGTGCCGAGCTCCAGGAGCAGCTTCGTCACATCCTGCACCAGCGCTCGTTCAATATCCCTCTCCACCATATCTTCACGGAAAGGGATAAAATCAAAGACATACGGATTTTTCATTGTCTGCACTGCCAACTCGCTCTGCGGGGAGGGAAGACGGCTTTCAAAGTTGGATACCTTTTCAGCGACAGCCTGCCGTTGATACAGGCCGCTCTCGATTTGGTGGATCAGCATGTTGTGAGACCAGCCGTTTTCAGCAGTTTTGCGGATGTACCATATCCTCTGGTCGGAGTCCTTGACCTTATCTAGGATAGCGATATTGTGTGACCACGGAATTTGTGCAGACACTGTCTGCACAAATTCACGATCCGGGTACGCTTGGGCAAACTTGGCCATGTATTTCAGATTCCTCACAGAATACCCTGTACTGTTCGGAAAGGCCAAGCGGATATCTGCTGCGAGGTTATCAATGAATTTGTTCCCCCATGTCTTGTGCTGGTTGATCACACAGCCGATGCTGTGGTACAGCAAGATCAAATCAGCATTGACATGAACAGCCGCCCTATATTGAGCAGCTTGGATTTCCTGCTTGATTTGGTCAATTGTAGCAAGATATTCACCAGAATTCATCAACAAGGCAAGCATCTCCTTTCTTGAGCCTCAATTTAGTATAGCATGAATTTGCAACCTAGTCGAGACATTTCTTATAATACCAGAACCGGAGTGAGACTTAGCATCCGCGCCATAACTATACGGATGCATCATCCCATCTCCATCCCACTGAGATACTGCGCCTCAGAGATATTGAACTCCACCTGCATCTTATAGTCACGGCTCAGTGTGACCGCCTTGATCATATAGGAGCATATCATCTTCTTTTCCTCTACACTGGCGGAATCAAAGATATCCGCCCATGATAGGAGCCTTTGATGCTGCTCCTTTAGATCCTCCGCAAGGGACTGGGCGCTGTCGGCTTCGCTTTGCAGCGCATCCAACTTGTTCGTGAGGTCGTCGACAGTCTCCTGTACAGTATCCATCCGCTTCCTCACCTGAGCCGGTGAAAAAGCGCAGGTTCCTTCAATAGAATCCAGCATAAGATTCTCCCATTTCCCCAATTCCTTGAGGCTCTTTGCCAGTTCTGCTTTTATGGTTTTGATCTGCTTCTGATAATCATCTTTGGAACGATCAAGCTGTTTTTGGACCATGTCGTTCTGATCGAAGCACTGGGCCTTTTGAAAGATGCCCCGCAGAAGTTCCTCTATGACCGCGTCGACCTTTTGCGCACGATAGGTAGATGGGCCATCGCAACGCTCCTTGTGTTGGGTACGGTTGTAGCACTTATAGATTGGAATGCGTTCATAAGTCCCCGGAGCAGTCTGATGGTGGCTTTTTCGTGCCGTGGTAGCGAAAATGCGGCCACCACAGTGACCGCAATAGATATTACCCGATAACAGTGCGTTCCCTACATTTTTCCGAGGGACGTTGCGGGGAGGACGCAGGACAGAGATCTCACTCCCGTCCTCCAGTGTGACTGTCTCCTCCTGCGTCATGCCGCATTTTTGCTCATAATCAAATGTGCGTTGCTCACGGGCCTGTGCTACTCGCTTAAATTGATCAGGGGAGATGATCTGTAACTCTGGAAAGATCTCTGACTGGGTTTCTCCACTTCGCATGATCCCGACATACATAATATTCCGAAGTATATTCTGAATGGATGAATAGTGAAACGGCTCTCCGGTCCGCTGATTGATCATACCGCTGTATTTGAGCTCTGTAGAGATCCTTCGGCCGCCATAGCCGTACTTATCCGCTAACTCAAAGATGCGGCAGATGGTGGGGGCTTCGTCAGGATCTATCTCAATATCATATAATTCCCGGTTCCTTTTCCCTGTACGGCCCCGTTTGACCAGTTGATATCCATATGGAGCACTTCCGCCCCGGAAACGCCCCTCCTGAACGATCTGCCCCAGACGTGTTTTTACACGAATTGACGTTTTGATGCTCTCGCCGGATGCCTGCCAGTAGCGGATATAGTTCATCAGCTTATCTGCATGGCTCTCAATTTTCTGCTGGCCTTCCACTGTGCTCCAGACCTCGACGCCATTTTTGATAAACCACTCAACAACAAACGGAGTCTCGTCTTCCTTACGCCCCAGACGGTCAAACATAAAAACCAGAAGAATGTCAAATTTGTTCATGGCCGCATCCTTCTGGATCTCCTGGATCGCATCGCGGTCCTTGGAAGAGACTTTGAACCCTGAAACGCCCTTTTCTGAAAATTCCCTGGTGATGTCCCAGCCCATTCGCTCCGCAAACTCATGGCACCGCTGCTTCTGCATGGGGATATCATCCTTTTCAACTTGCCCTTTGGTAGAGACTCGATAAAGGCAGTACACCCTCTTGGGCATGATCATTCCTCCTTATGCTGTCCGATGCCTGGCGTATGCGGCCTTTAGGATCTCTTTCACAAGCGGGGGAATGGTATCGTTGGCCTTGGGAGCGAATACCAGCAGGACCTTCAACCCTTGCACCTCGACAGTCTTGTTTCTCTGCTTCATAGAGTTCAACTCCTCTCCTCAAAATTGCTGATGTATTCATGCAGGGACTCTATTGCGGCATTGGCGTCCTGCGGCAAGTCTTTTGCAATATTGTCCGCTATGTCCAGTGATCGTAGGAGCAGCGCAAGTTCGTCGAAGCGCAGGCCAAGATCGCGGCACAGAATGATGGCACCGTCGACACATACGATCTGCACCTCGGTATCCTCTGAAATACCGGCATCTCTCAGCAACCCCGCCGGAATTGAGATCTGTGACGGTCCTTCCGGTGTGTCCAATGGATGCGATGAGACGAAGAACTCACGGTATTGGTTTTTCAAGGCATCATCTGTAATATAGGCGACATATACACTGTCAGCGGGACGCAGTCCCATCTGCGCAATGACGTCTGCGGGTATCGTCAGTTCTCCATCCGGCCCAATAGTAGATTCCCATTCAGATATGATCACAAAACTGCACCAACTTTCATTTTGTTTTTCTTGATCCCACAAAAACGGGGACCACCGATGTCCGGTGCGGTACGGCACAGATTTGTGCGCAGTCGTGCTAGACTCATCATGTGCGCCATACTTGGCCTTTCTCGTGTGGTCCCCGGTGCTTCTGAGATCAAGACTACTCTGTGTAGTCGCACTGCATCCGTATTCTTCGCCCATCCCCGGATGCCTGGGCGACACCATAGACAGCGGCTGGCTCCACCGCTTCACGGGCCTTTCACCCCCGCGAGGTTCTCTCCCGGCTGCCCTCCACATGGTAGGACAGGAGTATCATTATCCCTGGTCGGGATCGTTGCGAAGCAGCCCGCCACAGGCTGCCCTTCGGACGGATGGGTACCGCTATGCACCTTACTTGGCCGTCTTTGATAGAAGTCTTTAGGGAAAAACTGTCCCCCTCTCTGACTCCCCACTTCTACAGGTGGTCTTCGCGCATCCTCCGACGTCGCTTGCCCTGTTCCGCAGAGCCCCGCCAGGAACGTATCTATGGTATCGGATATTCACTTGTCAAAGAACGTCTTCTAGACCTGTTCCATCAAAAAGAGGAGAAACAGTGAGGAGAAAAACTTCCCCTCACTGTCCTCCCGAAAAATTCGCGTTTGTAAACGCTATTTCAGCAAAATTTTTTTAATTTTTTTCAAAATTCGTTTTTGTCTCTGAGAGACAGCCATTCTTGTGACACCCGTTGCCTGTGCAATGTCATTGATCCTGATTTTTTTTGCGTATAGTGCATCGATCAACTGACGATCAGAATCACTAAGGGTCGCAATGATATCGTGGAGTTTTTGGAGTAGATTGAGATACTCTAAAGCATCCAAAGATTCCAGATAAGTATCAGCCACATCTGGGATCACCTCTGCCCCCACGAAGGTAAATTGTACCCCATCTTCTACCATCTGCTCTAACGACAACACTTTATCGGTGGGAGCATCTTCGGAGAGATACCTTTCCCTTCGATCCATCTGTGAGTAAGCGCGAAAGACTTCCTCTGTGACTTCCACGTCAATACCGTCGACCGTGATGATATTGGCCACGACGTTTCCGTTTTCGTCATAGATCCTTCGATAGTTCCGCTTTTCCCGCCAGCTATCTCCACCGGTACCGGGGGATCTGCTACCTTTTGACACTAATATTACCCTCCGTTTCTGAAATCTGTTGAGTCCGGATTTCAGAAGCTGGAGGCGAGCGGCATCTAGGTAAACGCCCAGGCGCTAAAAAAGCACTGCCGATTTTGCGTAAAATCGCAAAATCGGCAGTGCTTTGGTTATGTACATCAAGACGGAAGCGTTCGGTTATCCATGGTTGCGGTAATCGT
>CANQCS010000044.1 GCA_947589745.1 uncultured Oscillospiraceae bacterium | reverse complement strand
CAGGTTACTTTTTGTGCAAACAAAAAGTAACCAAAAAATTGCTTAAGGGGCTGGCGCCCCTTAAGAATCCCCGGGGAGGACGGTTAAGGGCAGTTGGATGGTGGAACTAGAGGCCAGGGAAAGCATTCATCGGGGGTGCTGTTTTTTGCCGTATTCCGACTGCCGGTTGCTCCGTTCCACTACGCAATTGATGGCGCGGTTCTATTCGGGTGCGTGACGAAACATTTGTCAATTGCGTAGTGGAACGGAGCAACCAGCAGTTGGATAACGTAAAAACGACCAACGCACCCAATGAGCCCCCGCACCAGCGCTTCACTCTCCTTGGGAACATACTGAAACAGCCGCTTCGCCCCATACACGGGACCCGGTTCGGTTTAGGAAAAACCAGCCACAGGGGGAGCGCAAAACTAAACAAAATATTAAGGAAAGATTTTTAAGAAAACCTTGGTTTTCTTAAATGCACTTTTGGTTACTTTTCCTGCAAGGGAAAAGTAACCCAGGGGCGCACCCATCGGGGGTGCAAATCAAACCCGGCGGGGGCGGAGCCCCCACCCACGATCCTGCGAAAACGGAAAAAGGAGGACGGCGGGGCCACCCCGCCGTCCAAAAAATCAATCAATGAGGCTCTTGCCGTCCATTTCCGGCGGGCACGCCAGGCCCATAATGTCCAGGATGGTGGGGGCAATGTCGGCCAGGCGTCCGGGATGGAGCTGGGCGTCCGCGCCCACCAGGATGAAGGGCACCAGGTTGGTGGTGTGGGCCGTCATGGGGGAGCCGTCGGGCTTCCGCATCTCCTCGGCGTTGCCGTGGTCCGCGGTGATCATGGCAATGCCGCCCATGGAGCGGGTGGCCTCCACCACCTTGCCCACGCAGGTGTCCACCGTCTCCACCGCCTTGACGGCGGCCTCGTACACGCCGGTGTGGCCCACCATGTCGCAGTTGGCGAAGTTCAGGATGATCACGTCGTAGTTGCCGGACAGGATACGCTCCACGCACTGCCGGGCCACCTCGGGTGCGGACATCTCCGGCTGGAGGTCATAGGTGGCGACCTTGGGGGAGGGGACCAGCACCCGGTCCTCGCCGGGGAACACGGCCTCCACGCCGCCGTTGAAGAAGAACGTGACGTGGGCGTACTTCTCGGTCTCCGCGATGCGGAGCTGGGTCATGCCCAGAGAACTCAGGTACTCGCCCAGGCCGTTGGACACCCGGATGCGGGGGAAGGCCACCTGGACGTTGGGCATGGTGGCGTCGTACTCGGTGGTGCAGACGTAGGTCACGGGGAAGATCTCCCGCTGGAACCCGTCAAAGGCGGGATCCACAAAGACGCGGGTGATCTCACGGGCCCGGTCGGGGCGGAAGTTGTAGAAGATGATGCTGTCGTTGTCGGAGATGGTGCCGTCGCTGTCGCAGACCACCGGCTCCACGAACTCGTCGGTGACACCGGCGGCGTAGGACTTGGCCACCGCGTCCACCGGGTCCGGGTTCTGGATGCCCCGACCGTAGACCATGGCGTCATAGGCCTGCTCCACGCGCTCCCAGCGCTTGTCGCGGTCCATGGCGTAGTAGCGGCCCATCACCGTGGCGATCTTGCCAATGCCGATCTCCCTGCACTTCTCCACGGTCTCCGCCACGAAGCCCTTGCCGCTGGTGGGGGACACGTCGCGGCCGTCCAGGAAGGCGTGGATATAGACCCGCTCCACGCCCCGCTCCTTGGCCATCTTCAGCAGGGCCCACAGGTGGGTCTTGTGGGAGTGGACGCCGCCGTCGGACATGAGGCCGTACAGGTGGAGGTTGGTGCCCTTCTCCTTGCAGGCGTCCATGGCCGCGCAGTAGGCCGGGTTCTGGAAGAAGCTGCCGTCCTCAATGGCACGGGTGATGCGGGGCAGGTCCTGGAAGACCACGCGCCCGCCGCCGATGTTGGTGTGGCCCACCTCGCTGTTGCCCATCTGCCCGTCGGGCAGGCCCACGTCCAGCCCGGAGGCGGAGAGGGTGGTGTGGGCGCAGGTGGCAAAGAGTCCGTCCAGTACGGGGGTGTTGGCATGGGCGACGGCGTTGCCGCCGGTGTCGTCCCGCAGGCCGAAGCCGTCCATGATGATCAGAGTAGTAGGTGTTTTATTCATATAAATTACCTCGATTTCGTTCCAAAAAGCCCCGCGGGATTCCGCGCCGGTCCTTCCCTTGCGGGGAGGGCCGTCGAGACGCGGCGCACAGCGACGCTTTTTTCATTGGCGCGTCCTGGGGACGTCCCAATGGGGATCACTCCTGATTGGCGGCGTTGATGATCTCCACGAACTGGTCCGGCTTCAGGGAGGCGCCTCCGATGAGGCCGCCGTCCACGTCGGGCTGGGCCAGGAGCTCCGCGGCGTTCTTGGGATTCATGGAGCCGCCGTACTGGATGGTGACGGAGCGGGCCACCCGGGCGCCGTAGAGGCCACGGATCACGGCGCGGATGCCGGTGCAGACCTCGGCGGCCTGCTCGGCGGTGGCGGTGCGGCCGGTGCCGATGGCCCAGATGGGCTCATAGGCGATGACGCACTTGCGGATCTTCTCGGCGGGCACGCCGGACAGGGCGCTCTTCACCTGGAGGGCGATGAGCTCCATGGTCACGCCCATCTCACGCTGCTCCAGGCTCTCGCCCACGCAGATGATGGGGTGCAGGCCGGCCTCCAGGGCGGCGTGGACCTTCTTGTTGACCGTGACGTCGGTTTCGCCAAAATACTGGCGGCGCTCGCTGTGGCCGATGATGACGTACTTGACGCCCAGGTCCTTCAGCATATCGGCAGACACTTCGCCGGTGTACGCGCCGTTGGGCTCAAAGTAGAGGTTCTCGGCGCCCACGGAGACACGCATGTCCTTGAAGGCCTTCAGCGCGGCGGGGATGTTCACAAAGGGCACGCACACCAGCACCTCGCACCACTTGGCGCGGGGCAGGATGGGCTTCAGGTCCTCGGCGAACTTCTTGGTCTCGCTGGCGGTCTTGTTCATCTTCCAGTTGCCGGCGATAATAGTCTTGCGGTATCTACGATTCATGGCGGTTACTTCTCCTGTTATCTTATATATTCATCAGGGAGAGCGCTGCGCTCCCTGGAAAAATTGTCAAATCCATTGGCTGAAACGGCGCGCCCGGGACCGTCCCGCCGGAGGGCGGGCACACGGCTGGATTCTCATTGCGGGGCGCCAAATATCAACTGGGGAATGCTGCCGGTCCGGCGGGCAGGCCATACTGGGCCCGCCCACCAGGAAAGGTTGTTTACTTATCCAGCAGGCACGCCACACCGGGCAGCTCCTTGCCCTCCATAAACTCCAGGGAGGCGCCGCCGCCGGTGGAGATATGGGTCATCTTGTCGGCGTAGCCCAGCTGCTGCACGGCAGCCGCGCTGTCGCCGCCGCCGATGATGGTGATGGCGTCGGTATTGGAGAGGGCCTCGGCCACGGCCTTGGTGCCCACGGCGAACTTCTCAAACTCGAACACGCCCATGGGGCCGTTCCAGATGACAGTGCCCGCGCCGGCTACGGCGTCGCAGTACGCCTTCACGGTCTCGGGCCCGATGTCCAGGCCCTGCCAGCCGTCGGGGATGGCGCCGGCGGGCACCACCTGGGCGTTGGCGTCGGGGGCAAAGGCGTCGGCGGCCACGGTGTCCACGGGCAGCAGGAACTTCACGCCCTTGTCCGCCGCCTTCTTCACCATGTCGTTGGCGTAGTCCAGCCAGTCGCTCTCCAGCAGGCTGTCGCCCACCTGGCCGCCCTGGGCCTTGGCGAAGGTGTAGGCCATGCCGCCGCCGATGATGATGGTGTCGGCGATCTCCAGCAGGTTGTTGATGACGCCGATCTTGGAGGAGACCTTGGCTCCGCCCAGGATGGCCACCAGGGGACGCTTGGGAGCGGCCAGGGCGCCGCCGATGACCTCCAGCTCCTTCTGGATCAGGAAGCCGCTGACGGCGGGCAGGTAGGCCGCCACACCGGCGGTGGAGGCGTGGGCCCGGTGGACCGCGCCAAAGGCGTCGGAGACATAGATATCCGCCAGACCGGCCAGCTTTTTGGCAAACTCGGGGTCGTTCTTGGTCTCGCCCTTATTGAAGCGGGTGTTCTGAAGCAGCATAATCTCGCCGGGCTTCAGCGCGGCGGCCTTGGCCTCGACGTCGGCGTTCACCACGTTGATGTCGCCGGCCAGGGTCACCGGCTTGCCCAGCAGTTCGCTCAGGCGCTTGGCCACGGGCTCCATGCAGAGGGCCTCCAGGGACTTCTCCCACTTCTCCTTGGTGAGGGTGGCGGGGTCCTTGCCCTTCTCGGTCTGCTTCTTCACCCACTTGTCGAAGCTGGGCTCCGGCTTGCCCAGGTGGGAGCAGGCGATGACCGCCGCGCCCTGGTCCAGCAGGTACTGGATGGTGGGCAGGGCGGCGCGGATGCGCTTGTCGTCGGTGATGACGCCGCTGCCATCCTTGGCCAGAGGCACATTGAAATCGCAGCGCAGCAGGACCTTCTTGCCCGCCACGTCTACATCCTTGACCGTTTTCTTGTTGTAGTTCATAGAGTTGCTCCTTTCCGTTTTTTCATTTAAGATACGAGATCCTCGCTTGGAAACAGGTTTTCTCAGCCCTCCGCCATCTCCCCGAAGCCCTTCAGACCGGGAAACCCGTTCTGCCGCAGGGCCTCGTAGACCAGGATGGCGGCGCTGTTGGCCAGGTTCAGGCTGCGGGCCTCGCTGACCATGGGGAGGCGGATGCAGCGCTCCCGGTGCTCCTCCCGGAACGCCAGGGGCAGTCCCGCCGTCTCCTTGCCGAAGAACAGCCAGCAGTCGGGGGAAAAGCGGGCCTCGCTGTAGGCCCTGGGCGCCTTGGTGGTGGCGAGCCAGAGGTCCGCCCCCGCCTCCGGGTGCCTGGCAAAGAGGTCCGGGAGGCCGGAGTACACCGTCACCTCCACCAGATGCCAGTAGTCCAGCCCCGCCCGCTTCACCGCCCGGTCGCTGATGTCGAAGCCCAGAGGCTCCACCAGGTGCAGCCGGCTGCCGGTGGCGGCGCAGGTGCGGGCGATATTGCCGGTATTCATGGGGATCTCCGGCTCCACCAGCACGATGTTCAGCACGCCGTTTTCCGCCTCCCCCACGGGGCGCTCCGGGAATTTTCCGGGGCCCCATTTTGAACAGCGTCCATTGTAAAACAAATCCCTGTTAAATTCAAGCATAATCCAATGAATTCTTCATAAATTTTTACAAAACCGAAAGCACGGCGTTGGCAGGTCAAAGGATGATACAAAAATCTTGCTTTAGAATAAAAGGATATTGTGCAATTAGCCCGAAAGCGCAAAATCCGCCGGTAGATTTCAAGGAAAATGTGCGCTTTTTTGTAAAATCCCCCTTGCATAAAACGGCGCTTCTGGTATAATAGAGGCAAATCCATAGGGAGGGGCCGCGAATGGACAAGAAGTGTATCGTCATTTTTATGACCGATGACGCCGTTGCGACCTATAACGGAAAGCCGCTGATGCTGCAGGAAGCTTTATTCTGCCCTGTGCTCGATTGGTGCATGCGGGCGTGGACAAAGAAAGGCATTGGGCGGTTTTTTGTTGTCTGCGACGAGGAGTACCACGACGAGGTGACCGCGTGTTTCCCGGAGGGAGCCGTGGCCGCCGTAGGAACCATGGACGAGTACGAGAGTGAGATCGACGAGTTCGCCCACGGCTGCTGGATCGAGGAGGTCCACGAGGCCGTGCTCCCGGTGGGCAGCATGATGCTCTCCTTCCACACGGTCCCGGAGCTGATCCGGCTCCAGGAGGCGGTGCGGGAGGACATCGTGGCCTACCACCAGCGCACCGGTGTGGCGGTGATGGACCCCCACACCACCTATATCGACCCCCGCGTCACCATCGGCGCGGGCACGATGATCCTGCCAGGCACGATTCTGCGGGGATACTCCGTCATCGGGGATGACTGCCTCATCGGGCCCAACGCCATGGTGGTGGACTGCACCGTGGCCGACGGCTGTGAGGTCAACGCCTCCCAGTGCTACGAGAGCTCCCTGGGGAAGAAAGTCCACGTGGGGCCCTACGCCCACATCCGCCCCCACTGCCGTGTGGGCGATGGGTGCAAGATCGGGGCCTTCGTGGAGATCAAGAACGCGGTATTCGGTCCGGGCACCAAGCTCTCCCACCTGACCTACGTGGGGGACGCGGACGTGGGCAGCCGGGTCAACTTCGGCTGCGGCACCATCACCTCCAACTACGACGGCTTCCGAAAGCACCGCACCGTCATCGGCGACGACGTCTTTGTCGGCTGCAACACCAACCTGGTCCCGCCGGTCACCGTGGGGAGCGGCTCGTACATAGCCGCCGGCACGACGGTGACCAGGGACGTGGAGCCCAACGCCCTGGCCATCGGACGCACCCGCCAGGAGAACAAGCCCGGCTGGGCCCAGAAGCGCCGGGCGCTCCACAAGAAATGAGAACAGAACCGTGCGCATACCGCTGCCCGAGGCGGACCGGCCGGGATGGAGGGCCTGTCCGTAACAGGAAAAATCCTACAACGTTTAAGAAATGAGGATGTTGGAAATGATTTCACACGGTAAGGACATGAAAATATTCACCGGCAACTCCAATCCCGGCCTGGCCAGAGACATCTGCAAGCTCATCGGCATCCAGCTGGGCGGGTCGGAGATCGGCCACTTCGCCGACGGTGAGGTGTTTGCCTCCATTTTTGAGTCCGTCCGCGGCTCCGACGTATTTCTGATCCAATCCACCAGCCGCCCCGTCAACGACAACCTGATGGAGCTGCTCATCATGATCGATGCCATGAAGCGGGCCTCCGCCGGCCGTATCACCGCCGTGATCCCCTACTTCGGCTACGCCCGCCAGGACCGCAAGACCAAGGCCCGTGACCCCATCTCCTCCAAGCTGGTGGCCAATATGCTCACCGCCGCCGGAGCGGACCGGGTGCTGACCATGGACCTGCACGCCGCCCAGATCCAGGGCTTCTTCGACATCCCGGTGGATAACCTGCTGGGCAATCCCATCTTCGTGGACTACTACGCCAAGAAGTTCGGCGAGCGCTGCGAGGACATGGTGGTGGTCTCCCCGGACGTTGGCTCTGTGGCCCGGGCCCGGGCCTTCGCCCAGAAGCTGCACATGAACCTGGCCATCGTGGACAAGCGCCGTCAGAAGGCCAACCAGTGCGAGGTCATGAACGTCATCGGCGACGTGGAGGGCAAGGACTGCATCCTCTTTGACGACATGGTGGACACCGGCGGCAGCCTCTGCAACGCGGCCAAGGCCATCGTGGAGGTGGGCGGCGCCAAGAGCGTATACGCCTGCGCGTCCCACGGCGTGCTCTCCGGTCCCGCCGTGGACCGTGTCAACGCCAGCGTCATCACGGAGCTGGCTTTTCTGGACACCATCGCCCCCATCGACCCGTCCCTGAGCAGCAAGATCAAGTATCTGACTGTGGCCCCCATGTTCGCCGAGGCCATCGAGCGCATTTACCAGGAGATCTCTGTCTCTAAGCTCTGGGTGTAAACTGATTCTAAAAATAACGCGGGCCGCCCTTTCGGGGGCGGCCCCTATCTTGAAAAGGAGAGACCTCCTTATGTTGTTTGGAAGCGGCGGCTATCAGTGGCTGCTGGTATGCCTGGGCAATCCCGGCCGGGAGTACGAGGAGACCCGGCACAACATCGGCTTCATGGCCGCCGGCGAGCTGGAGCGCCGGGAGCATGTGAAGTTTAACAAGCTCCGCTACCGAGCCCTCACCGGGGAGATCAAGGTGGGCAACCAGCGGGTGCTGGTCATCAAGCCCCAGACCTATATGAACCTCAGCGGCGAGTCGGTGAAGCTGGCGGGGGGATTCTACAAGATCCCGCCGGACCACGTGCTGGTGATCTCCGACGACGTAGCGCTGCCTCTGGGCAAGCTGCGGGTCCGCGCCGGCGGCAGCGCCGGAGGACACAACGGCCTGAAGAACATCATCGCCCATCTGGGGACGGACCAGTTCCCCCGGGTCCGGGTAGGGGTAGGCGCTCCGGCCCACCCGGAGCACGAGATGGTGGACTGGGTCATCGGCAAGTTCACGCCGTCGGAGCGGAAGGTGGTGGACGAGGCCGTCTCCCGGGCCGTGGACGCGGCCCTGTGCGTCATGGAAAAAGGTGTCCAAGAGGCCCAAAACCGATACAACTAACGCGCTGCGTGTTACTTTTCCCACGCGGGAAAAGTAACCAAAAGCGCGTTTAAGAAAACCGAAGGTTTTCTTAAAAATCTTTCCTCATTATTTTGTTTATGTTTTCGCTCGCCCTGTGGCTGGTTTGGTCTAAACCGGGCCGGGGTCCGTGTATGAGATTTTGCGACTGTGGTTAGTATGTCCCCAAGGGGATTGAAGCGCTGGTGCAGGGGCTCATTGGGTGCGTTGGTCGTTTTGTGCTTGTCCGACTGCGCTCTGCTCCGTTCCACTACGCAATTGACAAATGTTTCGTTACGCACCCGAATAGAACCGCGCCATCAATTGCGTAGTGGAACGGAGCAACCAGCAGTAGGACTAAGGAAAAACAAAAACGCAGTACCGATGAATGCTTTCCCTGGCTCCTAGCCCCACCATCTATCTGCCCTTAACAAAAATTAAAGAGGTCCAGCCCTACGGGCTGGCGGCTTTTTGGTTACTTTTTGTCCGCACAAAAAGTAACCCAGGGTGCGCGGCGGAGCTGCGGCTAGAAAAAAGGTGGTAGGGGCCGGAGGCCCCTACTGGACAGCATTAGGGGGCTGCGCCCCCACGCCCCCCAAAAGAAAAATTTCCTCTTGTATCCTTACAAAAAAAGGAATATAATGTCACCACGCCGAAAGCGAAACACTGGGCCCTCCGCCGCAGGCGGACGGTCCATGTATTTTTATAAGGAGGTTTTTCTATGAAACGGATCGGTATGCTCACCAGCGGCGGCGACTGTCAGGCGCTCAACACGGCCATGCGGGGCGTGGCCAAGACCCTCTTCAACGCCAAGGAACAGGTGGAGATCTACGGCTTCCTCAACGGCTATCAGGGCCTTATCTACGGCAAATTCCGGCTGCTCACCGGCGCGGACTTCGCCGGTATCCTTACCAAGGGCGGCACCTTCCTGGGCAGCAGCCGCACTCCCTTCAAGACCATCCGGGAGCCCGGCGAGGACGGCATCGACAAGGTGGCCGCCATGAAGCAGACCTACTATAAGCTCCAGCTGGACTGCCTGGTGATCCTGGGCGGCAACGGCACCCATAAGACCGCCAACCTCCTGCGGGAGGAGGGCCTCAACATCGTGACCCTCCCCAAGACCATCGACAACGACCTGTGGGGCACCGACATGACCTTTGGCTTCCAGAGCGCCGTCAACGTGGCCACCGACTGCATCGACTGCATCCATACCACCGCCGCCTCCCACGGCCGTGTCTTTATCGTGGAGGTCATGGGCCACAAGGCCGGCTGGCTGACCCTGAACGCGGGCATGGCCGGCGGCGCGGACATTATCCTCATCCCCGAGATCCCCTACGACATCGACAAGGTGGCCAAGAAGATCAAGCAGCGCCATGAGACCGGCAGCCGCTTCACCATCCTGGCCGTGGCCGAGGGCGCCATCTCCAAGGAGGACGCCGCCCTCAGCAAGAAGGAGTACAAGAAGAAGCTGGCCAACCGCAAGTATCCCTCCGTGTCCTATGAGCTGGCGGCCCAGCTCCAGGAGAAGTGCGGCTATGACGTGCGCGTCACCGTCCCCGGCCACACCCAGCGCGGCGGCAGCCCCTGCCCCTACGACCGCGTGTTCGCCAGCCGTCTGGGCTCGGAGGCCGCGGAGCTGATCCTCAAGGGCGAGTACGGCTTCATGGTGGGCTACAAGAACCGTGAGATCGTGAAGGTCCCCCTGGAGGACGTAGCCGGCAAGCTGAAGATGGTGGACCCCAATGCCTCCATCGTCAAGGAGGCCAAGCTGCTGGGCATCAGCTTCGGCGATTGATACGTTTTCCCGTACAGAAAGCATACGACCGGCGCGGCAAAAGCCGCGCCGGTCGTTGTCAAATAAAACCCCCCACGCAGGCCCTTGACCTGCGCGGGGGTATTGTTGGCGGAGACGGTGGGATTCGAACCCACGTGCCCTTGCGGACAACTTGATTTCGAGTCAAGCTCGTTACGACCACTTCGATACGTCTCCAGAGAAAGCGAGGGTTATTATACCACAGATTTTTTTGCTCCGCAAGCCGTTGGCGCGAATTTTTATCTCCCGCCGACATAGGCCCCGGCAGCTGTTCCCGGAAAGGGCGGTATGCCCTCCGGAAAGGACATACCGCCTCGTTCCCAGTTACTCCGTCACGGCCCACACGCGCACAGGCAGACCGGTGGCGCCCACGATATTGGGGCAGGCAGCCACCAGCACCGCGCCCGCCGGAGGCACCTGGTCCAGATTGCACAGCACCTCGATCTGGAGCTTGCCCTTGCTCAGCACATACCGCTCGCAGGCCAGGTCGCCGGCCGCCGCGGCCTCCTTGGAGGCGTCGGTGTCCAATGCCTCGTGGCCGTTGGCGGCGGCGGAGCGGACCTCATAGATGTACCGCAGGGCCTCCATGGACCAACCGGGGAAGTTCTCGCTGCCGTCCTCCGCGATGCCGGAGAGGGCGTCCATGTCCGGCCAATGCTTGGACCAGCCGGTGTAGAGGGCCACGAACGCGCCGTCGGGGATGGGGCCATACTTGGCCTCATAGGCCTGGATATCCGCCGCCGTCACCGCGTAGCACGGGTCCTTGGCCACCTGCTCCGTCACGTCCACCACGCACAGGGGGAACACCATGTCCTTCACGCCGTAGGTCTCGGAGAGGGGCGCTCCCTTGATGAAGTGTCCCGGAAAGTCGATGTGGGTGCCGAACTGGCCGGGGAACTTGAACGTCTGGATCAGGCAGTCCAGCTGGGGCATCCCCCAGTCATAGACCGTCTTGGACAGCTCCACGGACCCGTCCGGGATGCCGCTCCAGTAGGGGCTGTCGTTGGTCAGCGGGTGGGAGAGCTCGATCCAGCGCAGCTTTTTCGCCTGGGCGAGGGCGTCCCAAAGTGGATACATATGCGATTCCTCCTGACATAAAAATTATTGTTTTCCCATTCAGGATACCAAAATATGACGAAAATGTCAAGGAATACAGTGAGCCATATTCCCGCCGCCCGTCACGGCTTGCACTGGCCGCAGGGCGCGTACCCCTGCTGGATGAGCATTTCCCTGGTGCCGGTGTACTCCTGCCGGTTCTCCGGCTTCATGTTCTCCGCGCCGGAGCAGCCGGGCAGGTGGAACTTCTTGGAGCTGGTGTTCAGGATGTAGGTGACCTCCTGGCCGGTGGTCCCGGCGTCGGACTGGGCCGCCCAGTTGTCGCCGGTGGCGTAGTCGATCTCCACCCCCGGCTGGACGTTGTAGCAGTAGACGTTGAAGCACACGCCCTCGCCGTCGTCCTCCACGCTCCAGCCCTCCATCTGGACGCCCCGGGCCACCAGGTCGCCGCCGTCGTAGATGGGGGTGACCCGGTACATGACGTGGTTCTCCGTCTCCTTCACGTAGTCGGCCACCATGTTCTCAAAGGGCAGCATCCCAACCACGTTGAGATACCGGGTGCCGGTGATGAGGTTCTGCTCGTTGGCGTTCTCGCCGGTGAGCTGGAAGCCGATGAGGTGGCAGCGGTTGTAGAGGCTCTTGCCGTCCACGAAGTCGTACTGGTTCTGGACCCAGCCGGTGGGGTGGACGCTGCTGATGCTCCCCCGGTCCTCCGTGGGCATCAGGTCGATCCCCACGCTGGCGATGCAGGACCCGCAGCGGCCCAGCGCGTCCAGGGGGCTGTAGAACTCAAAGGAGCTGGTGGTGATATCCCCCTCCGAGAACTCCGGCTGGTTGCCGTTCAGGGCCACATAGGCGTCCCCGGTGTATTCCGGGATGTCGTCCAGGGACCAGGTGATGGTGTAATCATCGCCCCCGCCGGTGCTCCCGCCGGGCTCCGTGATGACCTCGCACCCCGCCAGCAGCAGGCTGCACACCAGCAGCAGGGCCAGCAGGCCCTTTCTCCAACGCTTCATCTGACATAGACCTCCTTGGTGATCTTCTCATGGGAGGAACCGGCGAACTCCGCGGTCCGCTCCAGCCTCCAGCCCTCCAGGGGGAGGCTGAACCAGGTGTCCGCCGGATACGTCCGGTTCCAGCGGTAGACGATCAGCTTCTCCAGTTTCTCCGCCCAGGGCGAGAGGTCCTGGTCCTCCACGAAGCACAGCTCCCCCGGTCCGGCCTCGTCCAGAAAGTCCGGGGAGACCCGGAGGCCGTCCGGCGGCTCCCTGAACTGTTTGGCTGAGTAGGCGTTCACCCAGAGGGGACCCCCGGCGGCCTCCCGCAGCAGGTCCTCCCGGAGGATGCGGTCCTGGCTCTGGCGGCGGTGGTTGAAGAGCATCCCGCTGTTGTCGTCGATACAGACTGCGGCGATCATAGATAACAGCTCCTTTATCGTAATGTGTAGAGAGGCCCCAGCCGGATATACCGGCCCGAGGGAAGGAAGAAAACCTGCCGTCGTCAGGGCAGCGGCCGCTCCAGGACCACCATGTCATAGGCGTCCGTGTGGAGCACCAGGCCGGTGGGGAGAAAACCGTTTTTCAGCCAGAAGCGCTTGCTCTGGGGATTGGTTTTCACATAGGCCAGCCGCACGGCGGTGAACTCCCGGCTGAGGGCCCGGAGGATATCCCCGACGATGCGGGACCCCTCGCCCCGGCCCTGGAGGGCGGCGTCCAGCATGAAAAAGCCGATAAAGGCGGTGTGTTCGTTGGGGTGGTGCAGGATCAGGTCCAGCACCGCGGCGAGCGCGCCGTCCCGCCAGAAGCCCAGGTAGTATTTGTCCTCCATGGTCTTTCTGGACGGCAGGGCCGTCATGTCGGCGCGGAGACTCTCCACGCTGGGCGAGGGCGGGCAGTGGCGGTAGAAGAGGGGATTTCCCCGGCACAGCGCCAGCAGGGCGGGAAGATCAGTCTCATCCAGCGCCCTGACGGTATAGGTCCGGGAGAGAGATTGGATATCCATGGCGGGCGCCTCCCAAATAGTTTCTCTGTCCACTATACCATAAAACGCCGCGCCGCGCAATATTTTGCGGCAAGGGAAAGAAACTCTTCTCTGACCGCCCCGGATGTGCTATACTACCAGGGAGAAAAAGACACACAGGAGCGCACATATGAGAAAACTGGTCATCGGCATATTGGCCCACGTGGACGCGGGCAAGACCACCCTCTCCGAAGCCATGCTGTACACCACCGGCGCCATCCGCCGCCTGGGGCGGGTGGACCACCAGGACGCCTTTCTGGACACCGACGCCCTGGAGCGGCAGCGGGGCATCACCATCTTCTCCAAGCAGGCCGTCCTGTCCCTGGAGGACACGGAGGTGACGCTGCTGGACACCCCCGGCCACGTGGACTTCTCCGCAGAAATGGAGCGGACATTGCAGGTGCTGGACGCCGCCATCCTGGTGGTCAGCGGCACCAACGGGGTCCAGGCCCACACAGAGACCCTGTGGCGGCTACTGGGCCGCCACGGCGTGCCGGTGTTCCTCTTCATCAACAAGATGGACCTGCCGGGCCCGGACCGGGGGGCGCTGCTGGCCGCCCTCCGGGAGCGGCTGGGGGACGGGTTCGTGGACTTTGGCGGAGCGCCGGAGGCCGTTTTCGAGGAGGCCGCGACGGCGGATGAGGCGGCGCTGAACGAGTACCTGGAGACGGAACAGCTCTCCGACGACACCCTCCGCGCCCTCATCCGGCGGCGGAAGCTCTTCCCCTGCTGGTTTGGCTCGGCGCTGAAGGTGGAGGGCGTGGAGGAATTTCTGTGGGGGCTGGAGCGGTACGCCCCCCGGCCCCGGTACCCGGAGGCCTTCGGGGCCAAGGTGTTCAAGATCGGCCGGGACGCCCAGGGGGCGCGGCTCACCTATATGAAGATCACCGGCGGGCGGCTGCGGGCCAAGGACCTCCTCACCGGCGAGGACAGCGGCGGGGCCTGGGAGGAGAAAGCGGAGCAGCTCCGCGTCTACTCCGGGGCAAAATTCCGCCCCATCGACACGGCGGAGGCGGGGACGGTCTGCGCCGTCACCGGGCTCAGCCGCACCCGGCCCGGCCAGGGGCTGGGCTTTGAGGGCGCGGGGGCGCCTCCGGCGCTGGAGCCGGTGCTGAACTACCAGCTGCTCCTGCCGGAGGGCATGGACCCCCTGGAGGCCCTGGGGAAGCTCCGGGCCCTGGCGGAGGAGGACCCCCAGCTCCACCTGCTGTGGGACCCCCGCCTGCAGGAGATCCGCCTCCAGCTTATGGGCCAGGTCCAGCTGGAGGTGCTGCGGCAGGTCATCGCCCAGCGGTTCGGCATGGAGGTGTCCTTCGGCCCCGGGGGCATCGTGTACAAGGAGACCATCGCCGCCCCGGTCACCGGCATCGGCCACTACGAGCCCCTGCGGCACTATGCGGAGGTCCACCTGCTGCTGGAGCCGGGGAAGCCGGGCAGCGGCCTGAGATTCGCCTCCGCCTGCTCCGAGGACGAGCTGGATCGGAACTGGCAGCGGCTGATCCTCACCCACCTGGCGGAGAAGCAGCACCTGGGCGTCCTCACCGGCAGCCCCATCACGGACATGAAGATCACCCTCCTGGCGGGCCGGGCCCACCTGAAGCACACCGAGGGCGGCGACTTCCGGCAGGCCACCTACCGGGCGGTGCGCCAGGGGCTCATGTCGGCGGAGAGCGTACTGCTGGAGCCCTGGTATGAGTTCCGGCTGGAGGTCCCGGCGGAGAACCTGGGCCGGGCCATCAACGACATCCAGCGCATGGGCGGCCGGTTCGAGACCGCCCAGTCCGGCGGCGCGGCGGTGCTCACCGGCAGCGCGCCGGTGTCCCAGATGGGGGAGTATTGGAAAGACGTCACCGCCTACAGCCGGGGCCGGGGAAAGCTGAGCTGCACCCTGGGGGGCTACGAGCCCTGCGCCGACGCGGAGGCAGTCATCGCCCGCACGGGCTACGACCCGGTGCGGGACCTGGACAACTCCCCGGACTCGGTGTTCTGCGCCCACGGAGCCGGGTTCCTGGTACCCTGGGACCAGGTGCCCAGGATGGCCCACCTGTCCGCCGGACAGACCTGGAAGGCGGCGCTGGACCCGGAGCCGGCCCATCCCCCTCCCGCCGGCCGCGTCCCGGTGTCCTATCCCCGGTCCAGGGAGGAGGACGAGGCGCTCCAGGCCATCTTTGAGCGGACCTACGGTGAGGTAAAGCCCCGGGCCTTCCAGCCCACCCCCAAGCCCAGGGTCACCCTGCCGGAGAAGCGCACCGTCCCGGACCGCCCGGCGGGGCCGGAGTATCTGCTGGTGGACGGGTACAACATCATCTTCGCCTGGGACGAGCTGAAAGCCGTGGCCCAGGCGAGCCTGGAGGGGGCCAGGTACCTGCTGATGGACCTGCTGTGCAACTACCAGGGGTTCAAGAAGTGCGTGGTGATCCTGGTCTTCGACGCCTACAAGGTGAAGGGCAATCCCGGCAGCGTGGAGCACTACCGCAACATCCACGTGGTCTACACCAAGGAGGCGGAGACGGCGGACGCCTATATCGAGCGGGCCACCTACGAGATCGCCAAGAACCACCGGGTCCGGGTGGCCACGTCTGACAACATGGAGCAGCTCATCATCCTGGGCCATGGGGCGGTGCGCATCTCCGCCAGGGAGTTCCACGAGGAGGTGGAGACCGCCGAGGGCCGCATCGCCGATATCATCGAGCGCAACAACCGGGGCGGGAAGTCCTTCCGGCAGCTCCGGCACCAGCTGAAAGAGAAGAGGCAAAATTAACGAGACTGAACGGCTGCAAAAAAGCCGCCCCCGCGGGGGCGGCTTTTTTCATGCGCTGGAATCACTCAGCAAAAGCGCGGTAAAGGAAGGTTACGATCTGTCCCCGGGTGCAGGTGCCGGTGGGATTGAACTGGCCGTTGCCCACGCCCTCGGTGACGCCATTAGCCACAGCCCAGGCCACAGCGGCGGCGTAGGAGGAATCCGCGGGCACGTCGGTAAAGGAGGCCGGGTCGGCGGCGGGGCTGTCGGAGGCCTGCCAAATAAAGGTCACGGCCATGGCGCGGGTGCACACCGCGCTGGGGTTGAATGTGCTGCCGGTGACCATGCCCTTCTCATAGGCCCACAGGGCGGGCTTGTAATAGAAATTGCTCTCCTTTACGTCGGTGAAGAGGTTCTCAACGGTGGGCTCGGGCTTGCCGGCGGCGCGCCAGAGGAAGGTCAGGATCTCGCTGACGTTGCAGGTGCGGCCGGGGGAGAACTGGTTGTTGCCGGTGCCGCTGGTGATCTCCTGCTCCACCGCCCAGGCCACAGGTGCCGCGTAGTAGGCGCCGGACTTCACATCGGTGAAGGAGGGGGCGGTGGTGGAGGGAGTGGCAGGAGTGCTGGGAGTATCAGCGGCATCGGGACCGGTGCTGTTGTAATGGATGGTAGCGGCAAGTAATTCTTCATTAAATTCATCAATTTCAATGGCTTTCCATTGAGATTCTGTTCCAGCGTAATATACGTCTGATAGCTTTTCGCTGTCACAAAATGCAGATTTTCCAATAGAAGTCAAAGAGGCCGGAAAGGACACACTGGTCAGATTGGTACATCCTTCAAACGCATTTCTATCAATAGAAATCAAAGAATTGGGAAACACTACACTGGTCAAGCCGGTACATTCATCGAACGCCGACATTCCTATCGTCATCAGAGATGCGGGGAAAGTGACAGTGGTTAGACTGCTGCATCCGGAAAATGCGTCATCCCCTATAGAAACCAAGTGGTCGGAGAGTATTATTGTTTTTAGATTCTCACATGAGGAGAAAGCCCATTCTCCGATAGAGGTCAATGAATCTGGACAAACCAGACTGGTAAGCGCATCACAGTAGATAAATGCATCGTTTCCAATACTCGTCACCCCCTCAGGTATACGATATTCGCCTGAGGCTGCGGGATAAGCGATGAGTTTAGCTTTATCCTTGCTAAACAAAACTCCACTTTCAGCCATGTAATTCACATTACTGGGAGCAACCGTAATTTCCGATAAATTGGGACAAATACCAAATGCATTTCCAGCTATGTCTGTTACACTTGCCGGAACTATAACACTGCTTAAATTATCGCAACAATAAAAGGCGTACTCCCCAATAGAAATCAGGGAATCAGGCAACGTTACATTTGCCATGCTACAGGCTCTAAACGCTGCTTCTCCAATATTTCTCAAAGATTTGGGAAACGTTACGTTTGCCATTTCATAACAGTTCTCAAATGCGCTTGCTCCAATAGAAATCAGGGAATCAGGCAATGTCACGCTGGTTAGATCAGTGCATAAATTAAATGCATCAGGTCCGATACTGGTAACGCCTTCCGGGATTACATACGCATCATCGACAGAGGGACAACAGACAAATTCCGTCTTATCCTTATTGTACAGGACTCCACCCTCTGCCGTATAATTGGGGTTATTCTTATCGACAATGATCTGGGATAGATTATCGCATTCACGAAATGGAAATATTTTTGTGATACTGGCCGGAATCGACAAACTAGTCAATTTGCTGCAAAAGGAAAAAGCATCGTGGTCTATGCCCGTAATGGTGTGGCCTTCTACTTGGCTTGGAATGATTGCTTCTGTAACGCTATGATCGCAGTCACACACATAGTACATTTCCTCTTCAAAATCATCCCCCCATCTAACATGATCACCCATAATATCATAAGTAATGTAGATGTTCCCCCCGGTCACTGGATATGCAATTTTTTCCGCTTCTTCCTCCTCCGCCAACGCCGTCCCCGGCAGCAGCGCCAGGGCCATGACGATGGCCAGTAACATGGACACACACCTGTTTCTCATTTCTGTTTCCTCCTGTTTTTTTGTTTTGTCTTTGGTCCCCCGCCCGGCCACGGCGGAGCGGGGCCTCCGCCCCGCCGCGCCTTGCGGGGAAACATAACGGCGGCGTCGAGTTCTTCAACTCAACACCGCCTTGTCAAACAACGCGAACGCACAGGTTGTCACAAGCCGTTTTCCGCTCTTGCAATAAGAGTGGAAAACGGGTATAATAACCCCGTGGTGCAGCGCAAGCTGCTGTGCTGAGTGCCGATATCACTCGTACAGGGCCGTGGAGTGTTACCGGCACTTCACGGCCTGCCCGCTATTATGCTTCCGTTTTTGATTTTACCCTACAGAGGCTGGAATTGCAAGAGTTTTTCCCAAAAGTGAGGCCGCCTTCGGGCGGCTCTTTTTGTCCCGCCGGAGTTTTCAAGAAATTTTAAAAATCGCCCCGTTGCACTGACTTCCCGGATATGATACAATAAAATGACCTATGAAAACGGAGGAACATCCATGACCACCCGAGAATTTCAGCAGCGCGGGCTGCTGTCGATCTTCCTGCACTATTTCCGCCCCCACATGGGGCTGTTCCTGTTGGACATGGCCTGTGCGCTGATGATCTCCCTGGTGGACCTGTCCTTCCCCTACATCTCCCGTCTCTGCCTCTATGAACTGATCCCCCAGAGCCGGTACCGGGCGTTTTTCGCCGTGATTTTAGTGCTGGTGGCGGCCTACCTGCTGCGCTCCCTGCTCCAGTTCGTGGTGACCTACTGGGGCCACACCTTCGGCGTGCTGGTGGAGATGGATATCCGGAAGGACCTCTTCACCCATTTGCAGACCCTGTCCTTCAGCTTCTACGACAAGAACCGCACCGGCCACCTGATGAGCCGCCTCACCAGCGAGCTCTTCGACATCACGGAGCTGGCCCACCACGGCCCGGAGGACGTGTTCATCTCCGGCGTCACCATCCTGGGGGCGGTGGCCATCCTCTTCACCGTCCAGTGGCGGCTGGCCCTGCTGATGCTGGTGCTGATCCCTCTGTTCCTGGCGGTGGTCATGCACAACCGCCGGCAGATGCAGGAGACCTCCCGCCGAGTCAAGCAGACCAATGCCGGCATCAACGCCGACATCGAGTCCTCCCTCTCCGGGATGCGCACCGCCAAAGCCTTCACCAACGAGGGGGTGGAGCGGGACAAGTTCCTTCGCTCCAACGAGCTCTTCAAGACCTCCAAGCGGGCCAATTACCGGGCCATGGGCCGGTTCTTCGCCTCCATGGAGTTCTTCATGTCCATCATGCCCGTCACGGTCATCGCCTACGGCGGCTGGCTCATCATGGACGGACAGATGGACTACGTGGACCTCATCACCTTCAGCCTCTACACCGCCACCTTCATCAACCCCATCCGCAAGCTGTCCAACCTCTCCGAGATGCTGGTCAACGGCTTCGCCGGCCTCAGCCGGTTCGTGGAGCTGATGCGCCTGGAGCCGGACCTGGAGGACAAGCCCGACGCGGCGGAGCTGACGGACGTGAAAGGCCTCATCGACGTGGATGACGTGTCTTTCACCTACGAGCGTGACGACACGGAGGTCCTCCACCACGTGACCCTCCACGTGGCCCCCGGGGAGACCATCGCCGTGGTGGGGCCCAGCGGCGGCGGCAAGACCACCCTGTGCAGCCTGATCCCCCGGTTCTACGACGTGGACAGCGGGTCCATTTCCATCGACGGACACGACGTCCGGGATGTGACCCAGCGCAGCCTCCGCCGGAACATTGGCGTGGTGCAGCAGGACGTGTTCCTCTTCGCCGCCTCCATCGCCGACAACATCCGCTACGGCCGGCCCGACGCCACCGACGCGGAGGTGACCGCCGCCGCCAAACAGGCGGAGATCTACGACGACATCATGGCCATGCCCGACGGCTTCGACACCTTTGTGGGGGAGCGGGGCGTGCTCCTCTCCGGCGGACAGAAGCAACGCATCGCCATCGCCCGCATCTTCCTGAAAAATCCCCCGGTGCTGATCCTGGACGAGGCCACCTCGGCCCTGGACAGCATCACCGAGGCCAAGATCCAGCGGGCCTTTGACGAGCTGGCCAAGGGCCGCACCACCCTCATCATCGCCCACCGTCTCTCCACCGTGCGGAATGCCCACCGCATCCTGGTGGTGCGGGACGGCGTCATCACCGAGGAGGGCACCCACGCCCGGCTGATGGCCCTGAATGGGGACTACGCCAACCTCTACAACACCCAGAACTTACATGGATAAAACAGATCTAATCGCAAAAACCGCCCGGGACCCGGAGGACCGGCTGTTGCTGGCCCGCGTCCTGGATAAATACGAGCAGATGGAGCGGCGGAGCGCCCCCACCGCCACCGGCTTTCTCAGCCCCAGGGAACAGAAGCTGGCGGAGGCGGTACTCCACGCCGCCGGGGTCCATTCCGGCTACGCCTTTGACGGCGGGTGGCGCGACGCCGAGCGGCGGGTGCTGCTGTTCCTGCCGGAGTGGGCCGAGGGGATGGAGGCGGAGCTGGCCTTCCTCCGGGCCGGCTTCCACGGCGCGGACAGCGCCCTCAGCCACCGGGACCTGCTGGGCAGCCTCATGGGCCTGGGGGTCACCCGGGAGAAGCTGGGGGACATTCTGGTGTCCCCCCACAGCGCCGACCTGATCGCCGCCCCGTCCCTGCGGGACTTCCTGCTCCAGAACTGGGAGTCCGCCGGGCGGGTGAAGCTCTCCGTCTCGGAGATCGGCCGGGAGGACCTTCTGCTGCCGGAGGTCAAGGTAAAGACGGTCCGGGACACGGTCAACTCCCTCCGCCTGGACGCGGTGGTGGCCTCGGCCTTCTCCATGAGCCGGGGCCGGGCCGCGGAGCTGATCGAGGCCGGGAAGGTGAGCCTGGACCACATGCCCTGCGAGAAGTGCGACAAGGCCGTCAGCGAGGGCGCGGTGCTCTCCGTCCGGGGCCTGGGCAAGGCGAAGCTGACGGAGGTGGGCGGCCTCAGCAAGAAGGGCCGCACCGGAATCACCATCGAACGATATCTGTAAAGAAAGGGAGGACTACCCATGACGCAGTATGAGTACGACTTCGAGACCGTCACCACCGCTGTCGAGGGCTACAGCCTCTTCGGCGGCGCGGGTCTGTCCACGGACGGGGAATATCGCAACATCATCCGCCGCCGGGCGGCGGAGGGCTGGCGTTTGGCCGCCTGCGTCCCCACCCACCAGATGACCGGGGGCTGGATCGACGCCTGGGACCTGATCTTCGAGAGGGAGCTGTGACATGGAGCAGTACAAGATCGACCGCATCAACGCCTACGCCCGGCGGGTCAAAGCCGGGGAGGTCTTGACGGCTGAGGAGCTGGCGGACCGTGACGCGCTGCGGAAGGAGTATATCGCCAGCGTAGTGGGGAATCTCACCACCCAGCTGGACCACACCTGGGTGGTAGATGAGAAGGGAAACAAGCGTAAGCTCCACAGGAAAGAGGGCTGACCATGAGCGAGTATTACGACAAAAATAAATTCTCCGGACGGCAGGGGGGCACACCACCACCGCCCCGTCCCACGCCGCCTCCGCCCAGGCGGCCCGCCGCGCCGTCCCCCGGCAATGGCCGCCGCAGCACCGGCGGCAGCGAGGTCTGGTGGCGGAGCTGGCCGGCAATCATCATCCTCTTCGCCCTTGGCCTGTGGCCCATCGCCTTGGGACTGCTGATCTATAACATCATGCAGGAGGACAAGGAGCAGCGGCAGCGCGGTCCCGCCCAGTCCCATAGCGCCGCCTCCCAGGCGGCCTCGGAGACCGCCGCCCAGGAGGCCATCCGCAAGGCCCGGGAGCGGGCTCTGGAGCGGGAGCTGGCCCAGCAGGCCCATGATGCGGAGGAGTATATCGCCCCCGTCCGCCCGGTGGGGGAGAAGCCCGACGAGCAGGCGGTGACCCGGAAGCAGTACCAGGCCAAGGCGGAGCCCGCCCAGGCCGCTCCCCCCACCCCCGCCGAGGTCCGCCGGGACGAGGCCGCCCGGCGCAGGAAGGACGCGGAGCGGCAGAAAATGGCGGCCAACGCGGGGAAGGCCGGAAAGCCCCAGAAGTTCAAGGCCCCGTTCTCCACCAAGCTCATGCAGTGCTTCGGGGGGCTTCTCCTGTTTATCGGCGCGATCTCCATGTCGGAGGCGCTGCCGGATATGCTGAACTACGGCGGCGTGTATCTGGACGACGTTTTCACGTCCCTGGGGTTCCTGGCCTGCGGCGGGGCCCTGTTCTGGCGGGGCCGCCATGTGGCCACCATGACCCGCCGGAGCCAGCGGTATATCTTGGCCATCGGCACCGCCGACACCATGTCCATCGCCGAGATCGCCAAGCGGGTGAACCGCACCCCGGAGAAGGCGGAGAAGGAGCTGCAAAAGCTCATCGACAAGGGCTACCTGGGGGAGGACGCCTATATCGACCACCAGCGGGGCTACTTCCTCCGCTTCGGCGCCACCCTGGACGAGGACCGGAACAGCGCCCAGGCCCAGGCCTCGGAGGTCCCCGAGGAGGCGGAGGAGGGGTACAGCGGCGTGCTCCGCAGCATCCGCCGTGCCAACGACCGCATCGCCGACGAGGAGCTGAGCCGCAAGATCGACCGTATCGAGCAGGTCAGCGCCCTCATCTTCAAGGAGGTGGAGGAGCACCCGGAGAAGCGGGAGCGCATCCACACTTTCTTCGACTACTACCTGCCCACCACCCAGAAGCTGCTGGACACCTACGCGGACTTCGAGGAGACCGGCGTGGAGGGGGAGAACCTGAAGCAGGCCAAGGACCGCATCGAGCAGACCATGGACGCCATCGTGGGCGGCTTTGAGCACCAGCTGGACCAGCTCTACTCCACCGACGCCATGGACGTGGTCAGCGACATCAAGGTCATGGAGGCCATGCTGAACCGGGATATCTCCTCGGCGGCCAAGGATTTCGGCTATGACCAGGCGGAGAAGAAGGACCAGGACAAGCCGGAGGACGGCGGCGTATCGCTCACCCTGTAGTGCCGATATAAATGATAAAATAAACCGCGGAGCCGGCAAATTGCCGGCTCCGCGGTTCGCTTTATGTTTTTATCTGTGCTTGCTTAAATCAATAGAAATATTTCGCCGAGTAGTTGCTGCCGTCGCCGATATACTTCATGATGCTGGCGCTCTGCTTGCCGGAGGAGGCGAAGGTGGGGTCCATCCGCTGCCAGGTGCTGCCGTCAAAGTAGATGGCGCCTTCCACCCAGCCGGTGGCCTCAGACCACACGCTAATCCAGGCGTGGTAAGCGCTGCCGGCATAGCCCACCACCAGCTTGCAGGGGACGCTCTGGCTCCGTAGCATACCGGTCATCAGGGCCGCGTAGTCGAAGCAGATGCCCGTCTTCTTGGACAGGACCGTGTCCAGCACCGGCAGATAGCCGCTCTGCACCGTGGCGGCCTTCTGCTTGTCATAGGTCATGCTGGTGACCACGTAGTTGTAGACCTTGCCCACCTTCTCCAGGGGGTCCGTGACGGCGGCGCACAGCTCCGCGGCCTTGGCCACGGCGTTGGGGGCGGCCTCAAAATCCACGTACTGGTTGGAGTGCAGAAACGGCGCGAACTCGTCCGTCAGCGCCACGCTCAGGTCCTGGGTAATCACGGCGGCGTAGGAGGTGCCCTTCACGTTCTCATAGATACCGATCTGATAGGCGCCGTTGCCATCCGACAGGGGGAGGGCATCCCACTCGCCGGGGGTCAGGTTGTACTGGTACTGGGTGGTGGGGCCCTTCACCAGTGCCTTCAGACGCTTGGAGGTGGAGGCGGTGTACTGGACCATCACATAGCCGTCCTTGGCGTTGGAGTAGTCGATGACCGCCTTGCTGTTCTTGTTTGCCTTGGTACCGGGGGCGGAGACGGTGAGGTAGCTGGGGATGGCCGGGGGGGAGGAGGACAGGGCCACAGCCTCATCTTCGATCTCCTGGATGTCGAGGGTCGTCTGTTCCAGATAGAGGGACTCAGGATCTTCCTGATCAGGGGCGGGGCTGCCGGCTGTCTGTCCGCAGCCAGCCAGAAGAACCAAGACCAGGAGCAGGGCGCAGAATTTCATTTTCCGCATGATAAACACTCCTTTGCTAAAATAGATGAAGAACATTCTCAAGGCGCCAGCCTCGCCTTTGATACGGTATCAGTATAGCAGACTTCCGGCGGCCTGGATCGGACTCGTTGAAAATGACAGGTTTTCCGATGAATTTGGCAATCGGACCTGCGGCCGAGGGGCCTCCGCCGCCTGAAAAGTCCGCCGAAGCCCCGCTCACCCCTTCACCGGGGTCTGCGGGCTGCTTTTCTTTTCCGCCACATAGTCCAGATAGGTCTGCCGGATGGCCTTCAGATTCCGCTGGCGGATCATCACCACATCGCCGGAGGTCAGCACGAACTCCTTATCCGCCTGACGGATATGGTCCATATTGACCAGATAGCTCTGGGAGCACCGGAGGAACCGCTTGTCGCCCAGCTCCTCCTGGATCTCATCCAGCTTTTTGTAGATCGTATAGCCGGTGCCGTCTACGCGGTGGAGCACGCACCGGGAGTTGCTGCTCTCCACATACAGGATATCCCGCAGGGGGATGCGGAGTACCCGGGACCTCTGCCGGATCGCGTAGGTCTGCTCATCCACATTGCGGGCCACGCGGTCAATGGTGCTGTTGAGCTTCTCCAGGCTGATGGGCTTGAGCAGGTACCCGGCGGCGGCCACGTCATACCCGTCGATGGCAAAATCCGGCGAGGCGGTGAGGAACACGATCTCCCCGGTGTATCCCAGCTGCCGGAGGCGGCGGGCCACATCGATCCCCAGGTGGTCCTTCATGTAGATGTCCAGGAAGACGATATCGAAATCCATACCGTCCTGGATATCGTCGATCAGATTGATGCCGCTGTCATAGGGTACCATTTCCGCGTGCAGCTGGGCCTGGGAAACGCTGTAGGTCAGCATCTCCTGAATGATATCCCGATCCAGCTCACTGTCGTCACAGAAAGCGATCCGCATGGTTTCTCCCCCCTCATCCCGTGGGATATCCCCTGTCACCAGCCTGTGTTTTCCTATTATATCATCTGAATTGGCCCGATGCAAGCCATGAATCAGATTTTCTTCTCCCAAAATCCGGCGTCCCAGCCGCCCGGGCCGGGAAAGCAAATCATGCGCGGACGCCGGTGCGCCCACGCATGATCATACTTTTTCTTGAAAGAAAAAGTATCAAAAAGAACTTTAACCTCGCTACGAAAGCGCTGCAATGCCCGCGTTTCCCGCACGGTAACGATAGATTGCAGGCTGTCAAAAAAGATTTTGCCGTGCTACGCGTCCGGCTTGTCCGCGGATTCCGACCCGGTCTTTTCCCTGGCCACCACCACGAACCGGCCGTTTGAGGTGTGGTAGCTGCACGTGGTCAGGGTGAGCAGCGTATCCCTATACCCGGCTGTCACGCCGGTATCGTAGAGCGACGCTTTTTTGACCTGGCTGACAAACTCGTTGAAAGTGTCCTCATCTGTCAGATCGGTATACGAATAGAAGCGGAACGCGTTCTCGTCGTCTACCCGGTACACCTTCGCGTAAAAGGCCGCCAGCACCTCATACTCCCCGGCCTTGTCCAGCGTATCAAACTGGATCACCGGGTGTTCCTTCCAGAAATCCTCGCTCTTATAATCCGACAGCGCGGCGAACATACTGCCGTTCTTCATGTGGTGCCCGTACACAATGTAGTTCCCGCAGCCCACATCGCAGTCCCCGTCCAAAAACGGGACGCCGCTGGAGGAGTACGTCCCGTCAAAGGCGCGGTGGAGGTAGTGCTCCGGGTCGTCCGGCGTGTGCATGACGGGATAGTTGATCTTCGTGCCGCTGATGGCGATCCAACCAAACAGGTCCGGGTTCTGCTCATAGAGCACGTCGTATTTGTGGAATTCCTCCACCACGGGTAGCTCCGGCTTCGGCGGCTCCTCTTGCTGGGGCCCGGTATCCACGGCGGAGCTGTCCGGCTTCGGCTCTGTCACCTGCGGAGGCGGCGTCACTTCCTCCGGCGGCGCGTTCTGCTCCTCCTGCTCCACCTGCGCCAGCAGCGCCTCGAACGCCTCCGCGGCTCTCCTCTCCTGGATGGTCTGGGATACCACCATATAGACCGAGACGCAGAAGACCACAAAACAGCACAAGCCCATGATCCTCCGCAGCCGGCTGCGTCCGCTTTTCTGATTCTGTTTCATATTCTTTCCTCATACACGCGGGGGAGGGACTCCCCTGAACCAGTAGGGGGGACAGCCCGTATCAGGCTGTCCCCCTGTGCTGTGTTTCAATTACTGATCTCCGGCCTCGTTGTCCTTCTTGGAGGAGAAAGCCATACCGATCATGGAGAGAATGGCCATCAGCATCCACAGACCCTTCTTACTCTTGTCGCCGGTCTGGGGCACTTCATCCATCGGCACGTCCTCGTCGGGGATCTCCGTCAGCGGGGGCTCCTCGTCCGGGATCTCTTCCAGCGGCGGTTCCTCATCGGGAATCTCCTCCAGCGGGGGTTCCTCGTCCGGGATATCCGTCGTCGGGGGCTCCGTATCGGGAATGTCCGTGGTCGGAGTGTCCGTATCGGGAATGTCCGTCGTCGGAGGCGTCACGTCGGGGATATCCGTCGTCGGAATGTCCATGTCAGGAATGTCGGTGGTCGGAGGCGTGATGTCCGGGATATCGGTCTCAGGAGGAGTATCCGGCGGGTTGTCCGGGGGATTGTCCGGCGGATTCTCGGGAGGCGGATTATCCGGTTCATCAGGCTCATCCGGGGTATCGTAGGTGTTGGTGATGGCCAGCGCGCTGCTCTGTCCGGCTTCCACCGTCACAGCGCCTTGCCCGCTCGCCGACCAGCTCCAGCCGATGATGCTGGCAT
>CANQCS010000043.1 GCA_947589745.1 uncultured Oscillospiraceae bacterium | reverse complement strand
ATCTCGTTCGTGATGTCCTCATCTAATGGCCAGGTAACTCCGGCCTCCTGTGCCGCCTTTTGGACATCTCGGATGGTGTGTCTGGAACAATGGAGAATTGCCCCTATACTTCGCTGGCTGTTCTTTGAATCGCTGCTTAATCGCAGGATCTCACGGTAGTCTACCACTTCGGTGACCTCCCTCATAAGTAGTCATGCTTGCGCATGCCATCTTTGATTATAAGGGATACCGAGATGTGTGGGGCTCTTCTCCGTGACACCGGGGCTATTTCCCCGTGATAGCGGGGCTAAATCCCCGTGCAGATGGGGCTACCGAAACGAAATATACAGTCAAGCGTTTTTCCGGTTTTGAGTATCCAATCGCAGAAAGGATGCATAATTAACCGGAATGGTGTAGTAAAAACGCACTGGGAAGGAGACATACAAAACGTAAGAAATAAATCAAAGCTCTGTAGAAAAAGCGGTGATGGAACGCATCCTCAAAGGATATCAAGAGATAGTGTCTGGTAACGCAGAGGATCAGGACCTCTGAGCAATTGCCAGTCCTCTACCCACATTTTTCTGATGGACAGGTGGGTTCCCCACCTGTCCATGCTATTTGTGTGGGTAGGGCTCATTTACCCCATTTCAAACGATGTGTAAAAGAGCGGGCAGATCCTGAAAGGCAGATCCATTCCGCAATGTAACAGGACTGATCCCAAGCTGTCGAAATTTGTCAAGTATCTGGTTGGCCTGCCGTTTGCTTATCCCTAAATTGTCTTGTATTTTATTTAACGCAGAATTGAGGTTTATTCCGTCGCTGGTCTTTTTTATAAGATACAACATATGTTCCTTTGTTTTTGCTCTCATCATCGTCCCCTCGATCTGCGACACTACATCTGCATAACGCAAATAAGCATTGCAATCCAAGTTCATTTTGTGAAAATAACCTCTAATAATTGGCTGTGCTTTATCCATAGCAGCGAACAACAAATCTTGATTTGATTGCATGGCTGCCGTACCCAAGTATTTCTTTAGTGCCTTCCGCTGTAGCTCAGCCTCAAACCTCAGAATATTTCTATTCGTAAGTCCCTTATCACATCGCTTGATCATTTCAAGTTGAGCAATCTTATCGTAAATAAGAAAGCGTTCATTTTTGCTAGAGATACAATAACTGGTTTTGGTTGCGCTCTTCCAGTCCTTTGCTTTTCCCTCGTTCTTTTTAAATGTGATCACTTCAAATCTCTTTGGAACATAACCCTTTTTCAAAATACGCAAATACTCTAAAAGGATATTGTGATCGTCAAAACTTACGTTTATTGTGACGTCACAACGATTGATTTTCATCTCATCGACTGAACCAGGAACTGATAATTTTTCTAGTTGCGCATCAACCTTTTTTACCAACTCTCTGTATTGTCGATTATTGACCCGAAACAAGGCCGTAGGGTCTGGGGCGCCCAGCACTCGGCAAGGTTCGATCTGAACACGCAATTGATATATTTTGGCAGATAACCCAATCAGATATAGCTTGATCCCGTGCTCGGCAAATCCATAATAAAAATAAGACTCTATTCCAGCTATTATATTGGAATCCACTGTTACCTTTCCGGAATCTAAACACATTTTCTTGACTTTTTTATATTGCTTGTAAGTTAGAATTTTCTCAACCGAATAGGTATGAATACCATACTCCTGTTTATTTATCATCATTTTGCTTCCTCCTCTTCTGGCAGTTTGTACATAAGCCGCACGCTATGTCCCGATTTTCTCCCAAGGAAGACAACAATTGTTGCCATAAGCACTCGGAACTGTCAGCATACTCTTTCATCTGGTCCAATGCGGCCAGCATACTCTTTCTTGCCGCCTCGTTTTTTGTTTCCTCGATCATCCAGCGGTTTACATGGTAGTCGTTTTCACAATAGAGCAGGATGCATTTTGATTTTTGCCCCGCCCGGCCAGCACGTCCGGCTTGCTGGTAGTAATCTATAGGTGACAGCGGCAAATTAAAATGGATCACTAAGTCCACATTTGACTGATCTACGCCCATACCAAATGCAGAGGTCGCAACCATGATCTGCCGCTCGCCATTAAGAAACATCAGATCGTTTCCTTTTCGTACATGGTTATTTAGACCTGAATGACATCGTGTAACCTTTTCGGGGAACCACTCATTGATCATCTTGTAAACAGCATCTGTCATTTTGACAGTATTGCAGTAAACTACACAAGTCTCATAGTCCTTTTTCTTCAAAATGCAGTATAGTTTTTTTAGCTTTGCCTCGTTCGAGACGTAAGTGTGCTTTATAAAATGCAGATTGGGACGGTACAGACTGTTAATATATATTTCCGGTTGCTCCATAGCCAGCAGTTCACAAATTTCTTTCCGCATTTGCGGCGTTGCTGTAGCTGTCAAGGCCACCTTGATCGGAGAATCAGGGAGCGAACCAATAAACTCCCCTATTTTCAAATAAGCTGATCGAAACCCATATCCCCAGGATGTAACACAGTGTGCTTCATCTACCGCCACTAAACTGATGGAAACACTGTTTATTTCTCTTCTAAATGTTTGGTTTTGTAAGCGTTCAGGTGTGATGAACAAAAACTTTAACTTTCCTTTTTGTGCCCTTCTCAGGATACCTATATTGTCACTATAAGTTCTTGATGAATCAATATAATCAGCTTGAATCCCATACTGTCGCAACTTGCTGACTTGGTCATATAGAAGTGAAAGAGTCGGTTCAATGACCAGAGTCGATCCAGAAAAAATCAATGCTGGAATTTGATAAATAGCAGATTTTCCAGCCGATGTTGGCGCAACTACAAAGGTATCATTTTCATCTAAAACGCTGTTGATAGGAGCTACTTGATATTTTCTAAGTTTTTCAATTCCCAGTTTTGCAGTTGCTCTTTTGATGCTTCGTTTTGTGTCCATTTATGGAAACCTCCCTTCCATAATTATAATATTGGTTATTCTAGAAATAAAAGATAATGCGATCCGGTTGCAATTTTCAACTCTTCACTCAATTTTTGTTTCAGACTCTATAGCCCCACATTTCCTTGCACTCAGGAAAAATTTTTTAAAATAAATGGTCAAAAAGTCATACGTATTAACGGCATTCACCATCTTAAATTTTCTCTGTTTAAACACTGACTGGATAAGTATATTAGGCCCTCACAAATTTGGCTCCTATTTGCATATTGCTATTGACATTTTATCAAATAGAGGATATAGTTGGTTTATCTTTTTAAGGAGGGGTTCACCTATGAGGGCGAGAAAAACAGTTGAAGAACGCGTTGCCTTGCTTGACCAGAAAATCGAAAAAAAGAAAGCCGAACTTGACGCTTTGGAAGCCCAGAAACAGAAACTGCTCCATCCCGTCAACATGAAAACAGTGATGGCAAAAGCAAAAGAGGCTGGATTTACACCGGAGGACATTGCCAAGAAGTTGGGCCTTGAAATTTAAAAATAAACGCCACTTGTGCTTTTATTTGCACAGGTGGCGTTTTTCTATCAGTGCATCCGTTTTACTTTTCGGTAGAAGGTCGTTTTGCTCATTTTCAGTGTTCGCATAGCCTCTACTCCTGAAATCTCACCGTTGCGCCATTTGGCGACCACACGTTCAAAGTCAGGCGGTTGTGTGGACTTTCGTCCAGTATATTTGCCATGCTCCTTGGCAACAGCGATACCCTCACGCTGGCGTTGCAAAATGTATTCCCGTTCCAGTTCTGCCACGGCTCCAAAGATGGTCAGCATAAACTTTCCTGTGGGTGTGGTAGTGTCGATGGCCTCCTCCCTGCTGACAAACTCAACACCCTTTTTTGTCAATCGCTCCACCAGATTCAGAAGATCACGGGTATTCCTGGCAAATCGGCTGATGCTCTCCACAATTACAGTATCACCCTTACGAACATACTCCATCATCCGTTGCAACTCTGGACGATCGGTGTCTTTGCCACTCATATGGTCTATGTAGATTTCATCCACACCAAGAGATTCCATAAGGACTTCCTGCCGGATGGTGTTCTGCTCCTGAGTGCTGACCCGGATATAACCGATTTTCATATCCAACCTCCTAGTAAAGAACAAACGTCCCATTAGGGTCGGTGTTCGGTCCGGAACGCTCCAAAACCCGAAAACCAACTCTAACGGGACGCTTTTTCATAGTCCCGTTGAGGTATACCCTAACGGAACGCCTATATGAAATCGGACGGACTCATTCCGGGAGCATCCCACGGGTTGGCAGGACTGTAATCGCCGCCTGCGCTGGTTGGAACTGCATGGTCATCGGCGTCCTCCTCTATGGCTTCTTCCGGGTCGACCCCCTCTGTATCATCGGCCGCTGGGAGTAAGGACCTCATAATAGCACGCCGTGTCTGCACCGAAGTGGGTTTTGCGCTGCCAGCGGATACAGTGTGATCGTATGCCGGCGATATGGAGGGATGCCCACTGAAGAACTCGGTCAGGGTGCGGTCGATCTCATCCTGGCTCACACCATTTTCGACGGCCAGACAGCAGTAATAGGCACAACTGATGAAATGTGTTCTGCCCTTAATGGTACGGAGGACCTTGTTGTTGACATCGGCCAGACTCTTAGCGAACTCCATGTAGGCATCCAGCCCTGAGCTGATCATATCTATCATTTCATTGTCGACCTCGACCTTACTGGCCCATTCCCGGAAAGGCTTGGTGGAGAAGTCGGGGGAATCTTCTGTGATGAGCTGGTAGATCTGCATTGCGATCATTTCGTCTGTGAATCTTTTTCTGCCAACATCCGAAACTACGAACTGGATCGCCTTGTGCTTGGCGAGCTGCTGAAAAATTGTCAAGCTGGGAACATTAGCGCGGGTCAACTCAATGGCGCTCAAAGGCTTGCCGTTATTCAGCCTGCGGAAGAACTCCCGTATTTCTGTTTCTGACATCCCCTCATAATAATAGATCGTGAGGTTGTAATCTTTGATCCGGTCCCGTGCCCATTCGGGCAACTGCGAGAAATACAATCCGCTGACGTCCTCCACGCACCCATTGTCATCTACAACAGCAGGAGTGTCAGGAGCCAACGCAAATTCATCATGGAGAAATTCTCTGATAGCATTTGAGCGCTGCTTTCCGTCCAGGCTGTCATAATTGCCGTTCTCGTCACGTGTAAAGTACATGGCGGGGATAGCATAGCCGTAGATCATACTGTGGATAAGGAGGGATTTTTTCTCTGCGTCCCACACAAGATTGCGCTGCACGGCGTTGTCGTAGTTGACCTTACCCTTTTCCATTTGATTTACCAGGGCTTTCGCAGTCCAGTTGATATTGAATCGTTGCATATTATCGCCGCTCCTTACAATGTTCCATTTTAGCCGATCTGCACATTATCCTTTGCCGTTTCCCAATCGAAGATATACCGTTTCATGTCAGATGGTCTCTTTTTGGACGCCGTACACATCGTCGACATAGTAGGCCCCGGTAAAGAAGTTGAAGATGGCCGTACAACGAACACCGTTGACCTCGGCCAAATACAGGTTATCCCCGATACGCCGGATGATCTCGGCCTCACCCAGTACATGGCGGTCATTTGCCTGATCTTTCAGGCTGTGGATATATGCCTTGACTTTCATAGTGTACCTCCATAGGATCACTTGATGGTGCCGTTACGCACTCCATGAGTGGCACGTCATCCGGCCAGATCTTCAAATTCCTGCTCGGAAAGGATCGTGATCCCCAGTATTTGTGCTTTATCCAGCTTGCTTCCGGGCTTTTCCCCCACGATCAGATAGCCGGTCCTTTTGCTCACCGAGGACGTGGGCCTGGCCCCTAGCTCCAGCAGCCGCACCTTGATCTCGTCACGGGTGTACTTTTCCAGTCTGCCGGTGACAACGACGGACTTCCCGGCAAAGGGGTTATCCGTCCCTGTATCCTTTACTTTGTCTTTTACCATAGCTTTCAGTTGACATCCAATGGCAGGCAGACGATATGACCGTCCATGCCCAGGAACAGCTCCGGGGTGTAGAAGTGTTTCTGGTATTTCTCTATCTGCTCTGCTGTCAGGCCGGTAAAGTGGTCGCTGTCCGCCGGAGCACCGCAGAGGAAGAAGGTCCCACAGACAATATCGTAAATTTGCCCATCTTCATCCCGCAGGCCACGGTTTGCCGGTAAACCGTCCAGCTTTCCTTCCTCATTGGCTACCAGTGCCACAGCATCATCAAATGGATAAATTGCTTCGATATACCCACCCACGACTTTCTGCATGGACTTCAGGGTGCCGTCGATCTCCTTCACCTCCGGCCTACACTCAGGTTCAACGATCAGAATCTGCATTGGGTACACCTCCTTCTGTCCGCTCCATGTGTCCCTCCAGCCGGTCACGGAGATAACAGTAGATGTAGACGTTGTACTCTCCCTTGCGGGGCGTCAGCCGGAGCATATAAGCGTAGTCCTTGGTATCCACCCGGAATCCGAAGTCATGGCTGTCCGGGCCGAAACTGCTGTCCGGGTGAGAGTAGCAGTAGGCGGCCAGGGTGCCGCAGTTTTTGAGAGCATGGCCGAACCGCTCATCAAAGCGGAGCATATCCACGACAGCATTGAACTCCTCCGTGAACCGGTCCGTCTTCAGTTCCGGATCGTGGTTCTCCCAGCAGGAGTAGAAAGCACTGCCGTGGGAATCCAGATAGGCGCGGAGGTGGCCCAGGCAGCCGGTCTGACGGATGATGTCCTGACTTTGTGTGTAGGAATACTTCCTTTCCTCTGGTGTCATAGGTCGAATGTCCATATTCATTTCTTATCCCCCCTTGTATAGATCTCTTCTGAGAAAATATCTATGATCTCACTGTCGTACCAGGAGACACGGTGCTCGGTGTAAAGGTCCAGGGCCTTCTTTATGGCCTCATCTTCACTGTCAGCCTCAACACGGACCTTGCCGTGCTGCTCTGCTGTGATGAACACACAGAACTGCACCGTCACCCCTCCCGATTCAAATACCGCTCCAGCAGAGTGCAGTAACCGTGTACCCTATCTATGGGTAGCTCTGTCCACTCACCGCAAGCGGTCTGGTCCCCTGCCAATGGTCCCAGCCGAAGCTTTTGGCCCTCGCTGGATTCATGGACCCGGATACAGGTATCACCAAAGAAGTAGCAGACGGTCCCGTCACCCTGGTCAGTCCTGGAGAGTTTGGGAATAGCAGCTGCATCCCGCATCTGCTCCAGGATGTAGCAGTCCTGGACCTTCCATCCGCCGGGGTTCCCTTCCTCGGCCATATACCAGTCCAGGCGGACGCCCTGGTCGGTGCCGTCCAGACAGTCGGCAAAGATGGAGTAGCCGCCCATACTGGGCCAGAAAGCCTTGTTGTCGCTGTTGAAAATGTAGGTGCGGCTCAACAGAGGATAGTGACTGGCAAAGCTGTCCTCCGTAAAGATGATGTGTGCGGTCAGATTTTCCTTGGGAGAGGTGCGCTTCAGTTCCCGGAAGATCTGCTTCAACTCAGAATATTTCACAGTGTTCTCCTTTCAAAAAGCCCGGTATCCTTGCTCTACAGCTTGGATACCGGGCCTGTTATTTCAGCTTGCCTCTGCCAGCTCCGGGACCATCTCAGCGGCGTTGACGATCTCCATGAACTGCTGGGAGAAGTTCCGGGCCTGGGCCGCTTCCTCCGGGCTGAGGACGCTGACCGCCTCGAACCGGAACAGGGCATAGGGTTTCCCGGCCTTGCTGGTGGCCTTCTCCAGAGTGATCTTCGTGACCACGCCGCTCACCGGCATCAGGGTACTCAGCAGCCGGGTGGCATATTTCAGGAACCGGGGCTTGCTGGTCACAGGGACACGGACCAGCAGAGGGATGATGTTGTTGGGCCGCAACAGGAACAGGAGCACGGATTCCTTACAGGCTTTGGCGTTGCTGTCCCCATCCCTGGAACCGTAGTCGTTGTAGGGGCAGTGAGCGCAGACCTTTCCGTCCTCGGAAATGATGCTGTTCTGACTGAGACAGGTCGGCGGGGTGCCCTCCACCGGGTCAGGGGTGTCCCAGTAGGCCCGGGGTGTCGTGTAGTTCAAAATGATGCCGGTCAGCTCCTTCTCGGCTTCGTCACCGGACAGACCAGGAACGGAGAACACCGTGGAGCCGCCGGAGGGAGACTTCACGATGTCGAAGAAGTCGAAGGACAGGGGCTGGTTCTTCAGGTTGGCCCGAATGAGCTCCAGGGCATTGCTGCTCAAAGCCAGATAGTTGGAGTTGACCGGGGCTAGGGCGGTGTCAGCCACAGGGACCGCCTCTGCGGGCCGTTGCAATTCCTGCACTTTACCTCCCAGACGGTCTTTCAGTTTGGTGGTATCCATAGTTAAATCGTGCCTCCTTTTTTAGCCTGCCGCCTTGATGGAGAAGCGGCGGGATGATGTTTTGTTGACATACTGCTTGTAGAGCGCTGGATGCTCGGCCTTCAAGGTCCTGCTGTCCAGGCGTTCTTGGGATACACTTTTCCAGGTGATGATCCTGTTGCCAGCGGTCCCAATCTCATTTTCTCCCATCATCTGTTTCAGAAGGTTTTCCGCCTCCTGTTTCTTCTCTGTGACGGCCTCCAACTGCTCACAGGCTTCATCGTACTGGGCCAGGAGACCGGCAGCCGTGTCGGGCAGGATGATATGAGACTTGGGAACACTGCTGGGGAATCTTGCGGAGAGAAACTTTGTGGAAGCTTCTGAGCCATCCAATGGCGGGGGCGTCATGTCCTGCACATGCTTCCAGAAATCAGATTCCAGCTCAATGAGCATGGAGATCAATTCCTCGTCCCGCTCAATGAACTTCCAGCGGAAGGTGTTGCCCCCAATGAGGACCGCGATATACGTTCCCTTGTACCCGGTGACGGCCATGTAGTGCTGGACCTGGAGCAGATATTCGTCCGGGATGGAATCCTCCCACTCGCCAGCCTTGAAAGCGGAAGCTGTCTTGGCCTCGAAGATACAGGTGCCATGATCAGGGACCTCACACACGCCGTCCAGGTTGGCCAGCATGAAGGGGTGCTCCTCACTTTGGAGGAGCTGCCCCAACTGCCTGACCTCGATCCCGGTCCGCTTGGTGAACTCAGACCTGACAACAGATTCCAGCAGCGTACCCCAGTAAGCGGCTTCTCCTGCCTCCTGATAGGGGAGCTGGCCGGTCTTGTCCATCCAGAGCTCTACCGGGGACTTGTACCGGCTGATGCCGCAGACCACAGAGGCGTCCGAGCCGCCGATACCCTGCCTGCGGTATTCCAGCCAGTCCTCATAGGATAAATTTTCAGTAGATACCAAGACTTTTGCCGACATACATAGTCCTCCCATTACGCAGCGGCCAGGACCATCTTGTAGGCCCTGTCGATCAGAGGATTGCCCTCCACAGTGCGCAGGAACAGATTTTCGCCGTAGTTCTTCGTCCTGCGGATGGGCTCCGCGTGAGTGGCAAAGTCGCTGACAGCGTTGATGAACCGGTAGCCGTTCCTGCCGACCTGGGCCAGGTCCGGGGCATCCCAGTACCGGCGCTTCATGTCCTCCAGCAGTCGAAGGTTATTCTTACGCTGGACGTCCGACAGATCAAGGGTGACGGGGAAAAACTCGTTCATGAACTCCTTGACCTTCTTATCGGTCAGCCTGATCTTGGACAGAGCATCTATGCCACGGCCCAGCTCACCCATGTACTTCTCTGCAAGGCCCAAAGTCTCTTCGGCCTCATGGACACGACTCAGTACATTTTCCGTGTGCTTGGTGGTCCAGATACGCTTGGCACTTTCCAGAGCTAAGTTAAGGGTATTCTGGCAGACGACCCGGACAGGGGTCATAGCGACCTTGATACCGGAGCTGCCGTCGTGGGAGTTCATCACGACCATGTAGGGTGTGATCTCGTCGCCGGAGATGATGTAGCGGTGGGGCATCCGGGCCAGCATCCAGACCTTCCTGCCGCCCTGGAGGGAACCGGCCGTCTCATAGGTGACACCCTCGCCCAGAAGGTCATCGGTGAACCGGAAGGCGTCCTCGTTCTGGACCACCTTGTAGCGGTCCGAGACGATACCCAGGGGAGCGCTGTCGGTGTCACGGGTGTTGAGCTTGTAGCCGGGGATGGGACTGCCGTCCTGGGTGAACACGTCCTGCTGGAGGACGGACCAGTCCAGACCGGCGTAGATCAGGGCGTCCGCGGAGGTGGGGGCCTCCTGGACTTCGGTGCCCAGGCCGTGCCAGGGCTTTTCTCGGACATAGAACATGGTTTCAACATTAGCGGGCATTCTTCATTCCTCCTTCCATCTGCCGCGCCAGCCAGAGAATGAATCTCCTGGCTCCTTTTCCTGCCAACTTCCAAAAGATGTTCATTTGCAAACCTCCTTAAAGTAATGATAACGGTATATTACCTCTTTCACTTTCCTGAATATCCGCTTGCTGTTACTGTGTACCATGGGAACATATAAGCCAATGAACACTATGATAAACAGATATAAACCGATCTCTTGCTTATGGGAGGTAATAGCCATGCTCGAACATGCACCGGAAATACTCACATTCAAGGAGTGCAAGGATCTGTTGAAAATCGGAAAAAACAGTCTCCTTGCTCTTATTCACGACGGACAGATCGAGGCGTTCCGAATCGGTAACAGGTGGAAGATCCCGAAGAGTGCGGTGGTCACGTTTATCAGATATCAGATGTGAACGGGCAGAGCCGCCGCTCGGGGCAGATCCACATTCCGGGCTACTGATGCTGATAAAATAAGATCCGCAGAGGAAACTATCCTCTGCGGATCATTTCTTATTTCGGTGTTGACCTTGCAATAAAAAGTATTTCAGGCCAGCCCTTAGGTATCAAATAGGACGTGCCGGTCGGATTCGTATGCAGTCTACACGCCCGGGAACAGGAAACAGAACAGGAACACGAAACAGGACCGATCAAGGGAATTTACCCGTTGTACACCGTCGGCTCCAGCCATCTCTTTCAGCCGGTCACAGACTTCTGCGGGGAGAAAGGTCATATTATCTATCTCGAACATGACTGCTGGTGTTGCCGTTTTTGGGGCCTTCTCGTCAGCATACATACGAATTTTTTCTGTTGGGCATTGATAGGGTACGTTGAGGGCCCGGATGCCATCCTCCAGTCCCTTGTCCCTCTGTGAACAATAAGGGCTGATCATTGAGATAAATGTATCCCATCTGAACTGTAACGACAGGAACGGACGGGTATCCTTGTCCTGGTGTTTGCTCCCTCCAGAATTTCCTGTTTTTTGTGCTGTTCCGGCTTAAATAACACCGGAACAGCACTATTTTAGCACAAAAATCCAGAGAGCACAATATAGGAAATGAAATGATTTACTGTCCGGGCATATTGTGCTTGCATTTTCTCTTTCTGTCGCCTATAATATAAAAGTGTGAAGAAAGAGCATCAATACACCGTAAAAACGTGAGAGGTGTCCTATGGAACGACGGATCATGAACGACCTGCTGAAATGGAAAAATTCCAGATACCGCAAGCCCCTGATCCTGAAAGGGGTGCGCCAGGTAGGAAAGACCTGGCTGCTCAAAGAGTTTGGCAAGCGGTACTATGAGAATATCGCCTACTTTAACTTCGACGAAAACGAGGAGTACCGGCAATTTTTTGAGACGACTAAGGATGTGGACCGTATCCTGCAAAACCTGATGCTGGCCAGCGCACAGAAGATCGTACCTGAAAAGACGCTAATCATCTTCGATGAGATACAGGACTGCCCAAAGGTCATCAATTCGATGAAGTATTTCTGCGAGAACGCGCCGCAGTACCACGTCGCCTGCGCCGGGTCTCTGCTGGGGATCGCCCTGTCCAAACCGTCGTCTTTCCCTGTGGGGAAGGTCAACTTCATGCAGATCGATCCAATGACCTTTACGGAATTTCTGCTGGCCAACGGGGACAGAAATCTGGTGGAATATCTTGACAGCGTGGACAGGATCGAGCCGATCCCGGACGCATTCTTTAACCCCCTCTATGAGAAGCTCAAAATGTACTATGTGACCGGAGGAATGCCCGAGCCGGTGCTGATGTGGACGGAGGAGCGGGATGTAGGAGCCATGCAGGAGGCGCTGTCCGGCATCATCGGTGCCTATGAACGGGACTTCGCCAAACACCCGAGTATCAGCGAGTTCCCGAAGATCTCCATGATCTGGAGGTCTATCCCCTCACAGCTGGCAAGGGAAAACAAGAAATTCATCTATAGGGTCGTGAAAGAGGGTGCCAGGGCCCGGGAGTATGAGGACGCCTTGCAGTGGCTGGTAGACGCCCGACTGGTACACAAGGTATATCGCAGCTCCGCTCCAAGGCTGCCCATCTCGGCCTATGATGACCTCTCGGCGTTCAAGATCTATCTGGTCGATGTGGGGCTTCTGCGCCGTCTGGCCCAGCTGTCGCCCACCGCGTTTGCCGAGGGGAACCGCCTTTTTACCGAGTTCAAGGGGGCCCTGACAGAGAACTACGTTCTTCAGACCCTTATGACCCAGTTTGAGGTCATGCCGCGCTACTGGAGCCAGACGAATCCGCCTTATGAGGTGGACTTCCTCATCCAGCGGGAGAATGATATTTTTCCGGTGGAGGTCAAGTCCGAAGCGAATACCGCCAGCAAGAGCCTGCGGAAGTTCAAGGAGTTGTTCCCGGAGGAGGTCAAGCTGCGGGTACGGTTCTCGCTGGACAACCTGAAACTGGATGGGGATGTGCTGAATATCCCGCTGTTCATGGCTGATCAGGCGGATAGGGCGATCGGAATGGCGATAAAACAATAGACTTATAATTACTCCTTTGAGAGGACTATAAATGTAAAATTATGTTTGGAGCAAAGTGATTTGCAGTGAGGAAATATTTGAAAGGATTTTTCATGCGTTTGCAGGAGCAGGATAATTGGGTCTCCACATGGGGCGATTCCTCCATTACAAAACTGAAGCAGGTACTCCGGAAGAATCTGGTGGAGAATGAGCATCTCGATAGCACCGACACGGATCACCTGAATTCGGTGCCGATTAGTCCGCTACTGAAAAATGCGATTCGGGCTTCTGGGAAGGAGTTGGCACTTCCAACTTTCAACTGCCTGGATTAAGGAGAATCGTGCGTAAGAGATGATAGAGAGAGGTATCCTGCTATGTTAAACAGAGAGATTCCTTTTAGGCCAAAGCTTGAAGGTGATTTTAGAGTTAGGTTCTATAATGCTGTGTCATGTATAAGCGAAGAAACTTCGCCAATTGAGATAGAAAGGATTTCTAATGGCGAGATTATGTGGGTTGAGAAAGAGTGCATATATAACTTAGAGCAACGAAAAACGTACAGGGCTGTCTGGATGCTGTTTCGTGATCTCACACGTGCTTCGTGGAAAGCTTGTTATCGTGACGGTGTTCTTTATATGAGCCTACCCAGCTTAAATGGCGCGGATATGCATAATGTGTCCTCTCCAGAGGTAAAAAAGCTTCTGAGAAGTTGGATGAGTGAAAGCAGACATGAGCGACTTGTAACCTATACCGATTTTATTCAGCGGATGGAGCACAGAAATTCCAGCAATCATGATATTAGTGAATTGATTGCTGATGGAGCAGAGTTGGCAGGTCGTTTGGAACGCGCCCATAATAGCAAAATAGAATTATCAGAGGCTGTAAGTCCGTATTTACAGCTTGTTATAGAAAACGAAAGAGATGAATTTACTGGTATAAAGACCTCCGAAATATGGAGATACTTCCGACTAACTTGGTCTACACCTGCGGAGACCACACCGGGAAGAACAATGCAGTATTTAATCCGTGATGCAGCACATCCTATGCATGCTGTTATGGGGATTGCGTCTCTTGAAAATTGTGCAGTACAGATTACCTGTAGGGATGACTATATAGGTTGGAACCAAAAAGCCTTCATCGACAGAATAACCATGCTCGATTCTGCTGAGGCAAAAGGGGAATTTGAAAAGCTCCTCCAGTATCTTGAAATTGGTATAGATGGAATAGACTATTCTGCTTTATGCACAGAGCCTACGGTTAAAAATCCCAGCGATGAGGATATTCAGCAGTTGCTCGATTACGCAAATAGTGCGGAGCAAAGACGCCAGGAACTACTTAAAGAGGCATTAATAGACGGGATTGAAGAGGATGATAAAAGTGAGCTCGGTAGCATATCAAGGGAAACAGAGGAAGCTCTGTACAGAAGGAAGAGGGCTGAACAGCTTGCTCGTCTTCTTATCGCAAAAAAGGCTTTATTAGAGGTCTACCATTCTGCGGATTTTGGCGATATATGGGTAGATTTTTGTAAAAGCGAAAACGGAAATTCAGCTATAAGAACTGCACTTGTTGCTCAGAAAACACAGCATATTGGTTCAAGTCTGATGGAATTGAATGTCTGTGGCGCAATACCTCCATACAACGAAATACTTGGGGGAAAGCTGGTAGCTTTACTGGCCACGTCACCCCAAGTCATCCATGATTATAAGGAAAGATATTCTAACAAAGCCAGTATGATTGCAAGTCGACTGAAGGGTCAAGATGTGTTTAGACCAGCTGATTTGGTTTATGTTGGGACGACATCCTTGTATTATGTAGGCTCTAGCCAATACAATCGATTGAGGATTCCCGGTAGCGTTTTTGGGTCTGATTTTGATGTCGTATGGAAAAAACTCGGTATGACCATCGGCTTTGGGACCATGCATATTAGCAAAGCTACTACACTTAGCTTAACAGAGGCGACAAGCGATGGTTTTAGCCGTATTAATCATGTCTTTGGAGAAGGTGCAAGTCCTAAGATGCGGCTTTTAACGATGTCCATCAGGGAATTGCTTGAATCGACAAATGAGGATTCAAAGGATTTCTCCAAGCATGCAATGTCCCGTATTGTTTATGGAGTTTGCCTTGCAACTAATACACTGGACTATTTGATGGGTAAGGACACGTCACCAAAGTATTATACTGATGTTAACCATTATCAAGAAGGCACCCAAAAAATCATCGACTACTGGACAACAAGATGGCTCTCCAGCCGACTAAATTTTGCGCCGATATATGAACGCATACGTGGCTTTGATAAAGGAAGCTTTATGGTCGGTAATCAGATAAAAGACAGTGAACCGAGACCATTTGTAAAGTTAAAGGAGGTATCACATATGCCTGTTAACGATGAAAAGAAGGTGGGATTGCAATTTATCCGAGATTTCTATCGCGGTTCCAGCGCATATGCTGACCATGTAGATGAAGAACTGCTGTCCTATATCCATCTGACGACAAAGCTTGATGCTGCTATCATTAAGGCTGTGGAGGATGGGAATAATTATCAACCAGTAGCATCAATCCCGATTGGCGAGATGCAGTACGATAAGCGGATGGTCAATGTCTGGGCTGCCGATAATTCGAGAATTATTTCACAATATTTGACGCTACTGCGTGGATACAATTTGTACCCAAAAGCAGAAACGCTTATTGAAATACTGCGCCAGTTTGGGCACGTCGCATCGAATGGCTTGATTAGTATCCCGAAGTTTGGATCTGATGCACAAGCTGTAGATAACAAAAAGAAAGGCTTAATTGGAACTCTCTTTGCAGCTTCTTGGTATATGAAGCAACATGATGATGCACTTGTAGCGTCACTCGATGATGATAAGGCACGTTTATGGCTTCAGAATAGCAAATACGGGAATGAACGTGCTGATCTTGTCGGGTTATACTATGACGAGGCCTCAAATACTCTGCATATTGAGCCTATCGAGGTGAAAACGAGAGACGAGTCTCCTGATGCAACAATAACAAGAGATGAGTCTGATTCGAAGTCATTCCTTATTACAGGTCATGCAGCGGGTCAAATCGCATCGATGATTGAAATCTTACGTGAGATTTTTACCGCCGATGATAATCAAATGGATATGTTCACCTCTGCTCGCAGGGAGGTCCTAAAATACCAGATAGTATCTGAATGCTTCCGTAATGTCCATGACTCTGATTGGCAAAAGAAATGGTATCTGATATTGAAAAGGGCTTTCAGTAGTGAGAGTGAAGGTGGGGTGAATATTGTTGTTTCCGGTTTGCTCCTACACATCAAATTGAATGAGGCCGTTGGTGGAGATCACATTTCTTGCACGAATCCAGATTTCGACAATTGCCGAATTGATTACTGGAAATTAACTGCGAAGGAAATCCAATGTGATATTCTTGGTGAGGGTACTCTCATTAAAGAAACGGTTACACCTGATTTTGATGAGTCTGAGGATTCTACATTAGAGGAGAATGGGGTAGAAGATGCGATAATTGATATTGATATGGATGCGCCTGCTGAACCGTCTATCACAAGTCAGCAGGAAAATTCCACGGTTTACACTTCACCGACTATAACCCCCTCTGACCTGCCGAAGGTTGCTGAGAAAACAATTCCATATAGACAAAACGAGGAACCATCAGATACTGTATCTCCTGTGGCTCCGGAGAATTCCAACAATGACGTGAGTCGCAATGAAATAGAACAACTGGTTAAGGATTTTAAGCGCTCCTGCGGGGATTACCATGTTTCTCTAAAAGAGTGTAATTCAGAGGATACGGTTGTAGGCCCAAGCGTAATCCGCCTCAAATTTAGGCTTGGAAGAGGACAGTCGCTGCAGGGATTATCCAGCCATCTTGAGGATATCGGAAGAGAAATGAAGCGCACCGGTGTTATAATTCAGCAGGTGCCGAACTCCGACGAGTTGCTTTTAGATGTTCCTCGGTTAAAAAGGGAGAAGGTCCTTTTCAAGAATGTGATTGCCTCACTACCTCATGTGACTTCGCCGGAGCAACTTTACTTCCCGCTTGGAAGAACACCGAATGGAGAGGATTTGATTGAAGACCTCGGGCAGATGCCACACATGCTCGTTGGTGGCAGTACAGGTTCGGGGAAATCGGTATTTCTTTTCACAATGCTTGCTGCTATGTTGATGACCCACCCCAGTCAAGATGAACTCAAATTGGTGCTTTCCTCGTCAAAGCTGGAGGACTTTATCCATTTTGAGGGATTGCCGCACCTTTATTCAGGAGGCGTTATTTCTGATGCCATAGAAGCTACCCGTGTGATAAAGGATGTAATCTTTGAGGAATCTGAGCGTAGGGGAAAACTGTTAGCTGAAGCCAGAGTCGCAAATATCACAGAGTACAATAGAATTGCCTCGAAGAAGCTTGCACCCATTGTCGTAGTAATCGATGAATTTGCGGATCTTGCAGATCAGCTTGAAACAAAAAAGGAGCAAAACGCATTCTACAAGCCCGTTCAGCGAATTGCTCAGGCTGGAAGAAGCAGAGGTATTCATTTGGTTATCTGCACACAGCGGCCTGAAGCAAAGTTGGTACCTTCAACGACAAAGGCTCAGTTGAATGGACGTGTTGCTTTGCGAGTAAATGACGGCATCTCGTCAAGAATGATTATTGAGACTCCAGATGCTCAATACCTTCAGAAGCATGGCGATATGATTTATAAGAATGGTGATATCGTTGAGAGGGCTCAGGGTTATTTGATTGAAATTCCGGAACTAGACGAAATTGTGAAGGCCGTTATTAACAGAAAACAGTAGTTTCATAGAGACAAGGGGGGCAGAGAGTGTTGGAGCAGTCTTTCAAGCATGGTATATTTAAAGAAGAACTCAAGAATAGGTTTTTATGCCAAGTTGAGGTCGACACCAAAGACACTCTCTGCTATATTCCTTCATCGTGCAGGCTTAGCAACTTTATTGATCTCACTGGGAGAGAAGTGTTGGTTTCACCAGTTTTGTCACCCAATGCAAGGACAAGTTATTCGGTATACGCTTTATCTGGATGTCAAGGGTTTATCCTTCTAAATATGTCAAAAGCTAATGAGGCTGTGGCGGGCAGTATTAAAAACAGACGATTTTCGTTTCTTGGAAAGAGGACACACATCAGGAGGGAATACAAGGTTAGTGGTTATAAAAGTGATTTGTATATTGAAGATACAAATACAGTAGTCGAAATCAAGAGCATATTATCCTTTTCTAATAGTAGAGAGGCTCAATTTCCTTCTGTTTACTCACAACGAGCGATTGACCAATTGATGAAGCTCAATCGCCTGTTAGAGGAGGGATACAGGGTCGGTTATATCTTTGTCTCGCTGAACCCCAAAATAAAGCAACTGGCACTTAATGAAGAGATTCGAGAATACAGGGATGCGTTCAATTGCTGCACTGACAAAGGAATGATGGTAAAGGGGGTATCCTTGAAACTGATCGATGGGGAACCAGTTATCTATTCAAGTTTGCCTGTCATTATTTGAAAATGTTTTATAATCAGATGAAGAACATACGGCAGGATATAATATGCCGGAAAAAGGATGGTGTCTTGAGGTGCCCAGTAAAATGAAACAGCCTCCTTTTCAAATCACAAATAAAATGATCAACTATGTTGCGGAGATTGCTGAATTGGTTGGCAGACTGTCCCGCTCCGATCATCTTTCCACAAATCCCACACTTCGCCAGGTCAATCGGATACGAACGATCCACGGCTCTTTGGCAATCGAGCAAAACACACTGACGCTGGAGCAGGTGACAGCAGTTCTGAATGGGAAGCGCGTTTTAGCCCCTCCGAAAGACATTGCCGAGGTCAAGAACGCCTATGAGATATATGAGCGATTGGAGGAGCTTGATCCGTATTCAATAGATGACCTGTTGATGGCTCATGGCATTATGACCCAAGGGCTGGTGGAGGAATCTGGTGTGTTTCGCTCTCGTCCGGTGGGGGTCGTGGACCAGGAAGGGCATATTCTCCACTTCGGTACGCTTCCCCAATATGTACCTGGCCTGGTAGAAGCGCTCTTGGAATGGACAAAGAACAGTGAACTCCATATGCTTATTCGCAGCTGTGTTTTTCACTATGAATTGGAGTTGATCCACCCGTTTGCCGACGGAAACGGCAGAGTTGGACGGCTGTGGCATACACTTCTGCTCTCCCAATGGAATCCTGCCTTTGCATGGTTACCAGTGGAATCCATTATCAACGAGAACCAACAGGATTACTATGCGGCGATAAATGCCTCCAACGATCATGGAGAATCGACCGTCTTCATAGAATTTATGCTGTCAGCTATTCAAGCATCACTCATTGAATCCATCAGTACGAGTGATGGAATGATCGATGCAGCAGCGGACAAGGCTTCACTTCGATGGAGCAAGATCAAAAACTATCTGAAAACTCATCCGTATATTATGAATGCCAATGTTCGTGAGTTATGTGGCGTCTCTACGGCAACGGCGAATCGGATACTGGCGGGATTGGTTGAGGAAAGAAAATTGGACAAGTATCGTGAGGGTGGACACTGGGCATATCAGATACGCTCAGAGGAGTTGGCCTGATCAATTTCGTGAGGTTACAAAATTGATTGTTGTTAGCAAAGGCGCACAAAGACCTATTGTGGCCCGGCTGGAGGAATTGCTGGCGGTGTGCGAGAAATTGAAATGACCCGCTGTGCGTTCCGTCATTGTCAATTACTGTAATCGCTCTTCCGCGTAATTAAACGCCGGGACCACAGCCCCCATAAGTATGTGTGTGATATTTTACCGACCTCCAGTGCCACGCTCAAGAAATACTGCTTTCTGGGGTCATGCTGTCGGTCGGAAAAATCTCCCACACATACTTATGGAGTCTGCGGCCGTAAATTAGATATATCGATCAAATTACAGATACAAAAAAGGCGGAGTTACCTCAATGAGTAACTCCGCCTTTTTAAATATGCTCTCTTTTGTCACTTACTGCCTGTAAAGCAAGACCGCATCCTCCAACTCACCGGAGTCCGAGACCCAGTGGAGAACATCTTCATCATCCAGGAAAACGACCCCGAAGGCCTCAGTATAAGCAGCACCAGTCCCTACCGTACCGTCGTCTCGCAGGTACAGATCCACATATCCGCCAGAATAAAAGATGCCGTTTCCTTCTACCGAGTCCTCCTCCAGGGACCACTGGCGGAATTCAGTTTCACTCAGGTCCTGACCTGCGCTGATCACGTAGGACCCCTCTTCCTCTGTGATTTCCATCCAGAAGGTCTGCTCACTGTCTGCCCATTCGCCGTTGAAGTTGTCCACAACTGGTGCGGCACCATGATCCGTTTCCATCGGCACATAGCCCAGCGCTTTCTTTACTGAGTATAGGATCTCCAAACACTCGCTGTGGCTATTTGCATATTCCTGCTGATCGGCGATAATGCTGTCTGCATCATCTACCAACTGCAAGACCGGGACGGTATTTCTGAATCCTTTATCATCGACAGTTTCCGTAGTCGTACCGGTATCAACATAGCAGACGTCATAAGCCCCTGTTTTTGTAAAGGGATTCAGCGTATCCGCATGAATGACACAGAATGTATCTCCCGGCGTAGCCGTATCGAAAACATATTCAACATTATATGCTACCCAATCTGAGGTCGACTTGGCCTGGTAACTATCAAACTCCTTTTGTAATGCTCCGAGGATATTATCAGAATAGGCGGTCTCTAGCCGTTGCGTGATATAGAAGGTATCGTAAGTGGGATAAGCCGTTTCCAGATGATAGGGGTACTTCTTTTGCAATTCTTTGTTCTTTGCGACCATTTGGGACAATTCATCTGCGTATTTTCTGATGTTCACAGTTTTTTTGGTACCGCTATAAAGGCTTTCATATAGATCAGAAGCGCCTTTCAGATAAGCGGCCATCGACTTGAAATCTGACATATCTGACGCAATGTCAACCAAATCGAGAGATTGTTCCTGCGAACATATATTCTCCAGAACGACGCTCTCCCATATCGGGGAGAACTCTTGTTCCGAAACTTTTCCCCATTTCTTGATATCTGATTTTTTGACGTTCACAGCCCCTGTGGCCGTCGATACCGAACCTCTGATCCAGCGTTTGAGCTCTTCGGTAGTCTCTGTATCAAGGCTTTCATCAGTACTTGCGGTCCCTTCCCCCGGTACATCCTGTTTATCCGCTGTCTGTTGCTGCGTTTCCTGTGGATCATTCTGCTCGTCCTCAGTCTGTTGCTGCGTTTCCTGGGGCTCACTCTGCTTGTTCTCAGTCTGCTGCTGCGCTTCTTGCGGCTCACTCTGCTTATCCTCAGTCTGCTGCTGCGCAACATCTGTCTGGGAGGACGGTACTGTAGAGCTGTCAGCCATGATACCTGCAAAAAACAGCACTACGCAACCGATGATCAGTACAGGGGTCCGTCCTTTAAATTTCGGGATCTTTTTGGAGACCACCGGCAAAATGATCAAGCCTATCAAGGCCCACAGGATCCCTGTCATAACGCTGACGAACATCATGAGCAGCCCCACCAGAATAATGAAGATCCCGATGATCCATCTTACAAAATTTACGATCTTTTTCATCATAATTCCCCCACACACAATATTTTTAGAGACACATATCGTCATAAGTTTGCTATAAGTGATCGTTGTTCTCTATAGGGATCCCGCAACTATAGTCATCCTGGTCGCATATGTAACAGGCCCAATTCTCTCTTCACCTCCTATTTCTGAGTGTCCACTTCGGCGTCCTCCATTCTGCCCAATAGTTGCGTTTCTTTGTGTTATAGGCGGTATAACAACTAGGGCAATTATGATGGATTTGTCTGAAGCCTTTCGGGCACTCTTTGTGATCCTGATCTGTAGAAACAAATCATATTTACCAACGATCCTAGCCTTGTATCATTTTCGCGCCGCTTATTTTTTATAGGCAGTTTCATTGGTGGTATCGCGTCTGACAACACTGATTATCTGACGTATTCTACGATCCGAATAATCAAACATTCTCGCCAGTTCCCGAATATTGTGGCCGTTATAATGCTCCTTCACATAACTCTCTATGTATCCCTGGTCATATAACCTTTGAGGGAAAATGATCTGTTGCCCTCGGAATAGCCGATGAACTTCAACTGCAACATCAACCCCGATCTCTTTTGCGATCTCTTTATATATGCCAGCAAAATTTTCGGCATCCAAACTGTCACCCCCATTTCTCTACAATATCAGAAACTGATTTATACACATCATGCCAATTTTTCAAGGAAAATGCAATTTACTGTTTTCATGGAAATTTTCATTTTATATTTCCATATTGCCTTATTATAATGAGGCCGCGGTCCACACAAAGTGCAGACCGCGGCCTCTATCATTTTCAACATCTGGAACAGTAACGGAAATCATCATGCATGACTCGCATCCTTCCATTGTTTTTGGAAGAATGCGGTGATGCCATATGTAATACAATAGATTTCGTTGTGCTCCAGGGCGTATTTCAAAAAACAAAAAACCGCAGAACAGACTTTTGTCCTGCGGTTTTCTGTTTACACGGTATTTGAATGCCTCGAAACGAACGGGCGCGCGATCCTGCTTTTGACATCGGCCCGATCTTCGTTGGGAACGCTGAGCGCATCCATAGCCTGCTCAATGGTGAGATCCAAATTTTGCATAATAGACTGGTAGATCATCCGCGTCATCCCCTGATAGCAGGACATTGGCATCTATCGGGTTGCTCCAAGATCACATGAAGCAAAAGTTCCGTACACTCGGGACTGCCCTCGAAGCACTTGGTAAAGAAATCATCAAATAGCCGCAGCCGCTTAATGCGCCGCAGATCATCCTCATACCGCCGGTCATATTCCTGTGTATCCATGCGCCTCATTACTTATCATAGTACAAAATAAGCCGCTCGTCAAACATAGCTCTGGACAAGCTGCTCTTACTGTGCTAAACTATTATTGGCTCTAAAGAAAGGCACAATAGTTGGGTATTTCCCGCAATATCATAAGAATATGATACATTTCAGAATACTTCACCCTGATTGTATCGGTGAGGGCCTGCGCCTGGCCAAGGACCGGCTGGGCGAGAAGAACATCTACTATATGAACCCGTCCTTCGACAAGTAAGCCTCTCCCCTTTTACGCACTGGGCCCCCGGCGAGAGCCGGGGGCTCTTGCTGTTCTCCGCCGGATGGCCGCCCCTCCCCGCCGATTTGAAAAATATTTGATAAAATCCAATTACCCTCTTGCATTTTCGGAAAAAGCGAGTATATTGTTGTGCGGCCTGATTTCCCAGAGATCAGGTAGGATACATAAAGAAGGCGTTACCATGCACACATCCAAGACCCTGGACATGACCCAGGGACCAATCCTGAAGCTGGTGGTGCTGTTCGCGCTGCCCATCTGCGCCGGGAACATCCTCCAGCAACTGTACAACACCGTGGACACGCTGATCATCGGCAACTTCTGCGGCCCCATCTCCCTGGCCGCCGTGGGCACCAGCGGCCAGCCGGTGGAGCTGTTCCTCTGCATCTTCCTGGGCATCGGCAACGGCGTGTCCATCCTGGTGTCCCAGCAGATGGGCCGCGGCAACATGGACGCGGTCCGGCGGCTGGCCGGGACGGCCACGGCCTTCCTCTACCTCTGCGCCGTGCCCCTGTCGGTGCTGGGGATGTTCTTCGGGCCCATGATCCTGCGGATGATGCACTGCCCGGCGGACACCTGGGACGGGGCGGTGTCCTACATCCGCATCATCCTCTGGGGCACCTTGGGCAACATGGGGTACAACATGAACGCCGGCATCCTCCGGGGCCTGGGGGACAGCCGGGCCTCCCTGCTGTTCCTGCTGGTGTCCTGCCTGGTGAACATCGCCCTGGACCTGCTGTTCGTGGCCGTGTTCGCCATGGACGTGGCGGGGGCGGCCCTGGCCACCATCATCGCCATGTTCGCCTCCTGGCTCTTCAGCATCGTCTACATCCGCCGCCGCTACCCGGAGCTGGCGTTCAAGATCCTGCCCAGGACCATGGACAGGCGGCTGCTGGTCCGCATTGTCTCCGTGGGCGTGCCCCTGGGGCTCAACAACTCCATCTACTCCGTGGGCCACATCCTGCTCCAGTCCCTGGTGAACGCCCAGGGGGCCGTGTTCATGGCCGGGTGCTCCGTGGCCACCAAGCTGACCGGCCTCGCCAACGTGGCCATCAACTCCTTCTCCTCGGCGGCCACCACCTTCGCGGGGCAGAACCTGGGCGCGGAGCACTACCTCCGCCTGCGGCAGAGCTCCCGCCTCATCCCCCTGTCCTCCGGGGCGGTCACCGCGTCGGCGGGGCTGGTGATGACCCTGTGCTGCCCCCTCCTGCTGCGGCTCTTCACCCGGGACCCTCAGGTGCTGGAGGTGGCCATCCTGTACACCCGCATCGTCATCCCCATGACCTGGCCCTTCGCCATCTTCAACTGCATGATCGGCCTGGCCAACGGCATCGGCGAGGTGCGGTTCCCCATGGTGGTCAACGTGCTGATGCTGTGGGTGGTCCGCATCCCCAGCGCCTACCTGATCGCCCGGTTCATCAGCGGCCGGTACCTCATGGCCGCCTTCCCCATCAGCTTCACCTTCGGCATGTGCGCCATGTCCACCTTCTTCCTCTCCAGGCGGTGGCGGGAAATCCGGCGGCTGGCCCAAGAGGAGAGCCGGAGCGCGGCGGGCGCGATTTAAGTTATCTCCCCTTTCCGGCCGTGAGAGGCCGCCCCGGCACAGGGGCGGCCTCTCATTTTCTTTTATCTGACTGAAAGGTGCAGGGCCTCCCCGGCACGTCCAAAGCCTCGGTGAACGATTTGTATAAAAAAATCCGGAATAAGGTTGTGTTTTTAAAAATGATGCCTTATAATGGAGGCATGGGGCGCGGGGACGATTTCCTCCGGGAGCCCGCGCCCGGACCGCTGCACGAAATACGCTGAAAGAGAAAGGAGCGATGACCCCTTGAGCCGCTTAGACATCAAGACCCCCGACCGGGCCCAGATGGTGGTGGAGCAGCTCTACCACGACATGGAGCGCCGCATTGCCGCGTCGCCCCCCGGACTGTGCCCGGTGGATATGGCCAAGAATTTCCTGGACCTGTGCCACGCCCAGACATGCGGGAAGTGCGTCCCCTGCCGGGTGGGGCTGGGCCGCCTGTCCATGCTGCTGTCCGACATCCTGGACGGCCGGGGACGGCCCCGCCACATGCAGATCATCGAGGAGACCGCCCGGGCCATCAGTGAGACGGCCTCCTGCGCCATCGGCCGCCACGCGGCCCAGCTGGTGCTGACCGGCCTCAACGGCTTTGCCGACGACTACTGGGAGCACATCAACAACCACCGCTGCCTGGGCAGCCTGGAGAACCCGGTGCCCTGCGTGGCCCTGTGCCCTGCCGGCATCGACATCCCCGGCTACATCGCCCTCATCAACGCCGGGCGCTGCGAGGATGCCATCCGCCTCATCCGCAAGGACAACCCCCTGCCCGTCTCCTGCGCCTACATCTGCGAGCACCCCTGCGAGGCCCGCTGCCGCCGGAACATGATCGACGACGCCATGAACATCCGGGGCCTGAAGCGCTACGCCGTGGACACGGCGGGGGACGTGGCCCAGCCCCTCTGCGCCGAGCCCACCGGCAAGCGGGTGGCCGTCATCGGCGGCGGCCCCGGCGGCCTCTCCGCCGCCTACTACCTGGCCCTCATGGGCCACGAGGTGGACCTGTACGAGCGGCACCGCCAGCTGGGCGGGATGCTGCGCTACGGCATCCCCAGCTACCGCTTCCCCCGGGAGCTGCTGGACCGGGAGATCGACTCCATCCTGTCCCTGGGCATCACCGTCCACACCGAGGTGGAGGTGGGCAAGGACATCCCCTTTGAGGAGCTTCGGAGCCGGTACGACAGCGTGTACATCTCCATCGGCGCCCAGACCGACAAGAAGACCGGCATTCCCGGCGAGGACAGCGGACACGTCATCAGCGCCGTGGAGATGCTCCGGGCCATCGGTGACAACGAGATGCCGGACTTCGCCGGCAAGAAGATCGTGGTCATCGGCGGCGGCAACGTGGCCATGGACGTGACCCGCAGCGCCATCCGCCTGGGCGCGGAGAAGGTGTCCTGCGTCTACCGCCGCCAGAAGGAGGACATGACCGCCCTGCCCGACGAGGTGGAGGGCGCCGTGGCCGAGGGCGTGGAGCTGCTGACCCTGATGGCCCCCGTCCGCATCGAGGCGGACGAAAACGGCGACGCCGTCGCCCTGTGGGTCCAGCCCCAGATCCCCGGCCAGATCAGCCGGGGCCGCCCTGCGCCCCAGAAGGCCGCCCTGGAGGAGGTGCGGCTGCCCGCCGACGTGGTGGTGGTGGCCGTGGGCCAGGGCATCGAGACCCGGGCCTTCGAGCACGCCGGCATCCCCATCCACCGGGGGGCCATCGAGGCCCTCAGCGACTCCAAGCTGGCGGGCCACATGGAGGGCGTCTTCGCCGGGGGCGACTGCGTCACCGGCCCCGCCTCCGCCATCAAGGCCATCGCCGCCGGGAAGGTGGCCGCGGCCAACATCGACGAGTACCTGGGCTTCCGCCACGAGATCACGGTGGATGTGGACATCCCCGTGCCGCCGCTGCGGAACAAGCCGCCCCACGGCCGGGTCAACACCACCGAGCGAGAGGCCAGCGAGCGGAAGCACGACTTCCGGTGCATCGAGTGCGGCCTGACCGAGGAGGGCGCCATGACGGAGAGCGCCCGCTGCCTGCGCTGCGATGCCTTCGGCTACGGTAAATTCAAAGGAGGGAGGACGGGCACATGGTGAGATTGACCATCAACGGCAAACCCACTGAGATCCAGGAGGGCGCCACCATCATGGAGGCCGCCCAGGCGGCGGGCTTCCCCATCCCCAGCCTCTGCTACTGGAAGGACCTGAACGAGATCGCCGCCTGCCGGATCTGCGTGGTGGAGGTGGAGGGCGTGGACCGCCTGGTGGCCTCCTGCACCGAGACGGTGCGGGACGGCATGGTGGTGTGGACCAACTCCCCCAAGGTCCGCTCCGCCCGCCGGGCCAACCTGCGGCTCATCCTGTCCCAGCACGACTGCCACTGCACCTACTGCATCCGCAGCGGGAACTGCTCCCTCCAGAAGGTGGCCATGGAGGCCAA
>CANQCS010000042.1 GCA_947589745.1 uncultured Oscillospiraceae bacterium | reverse complement strand
TCATGGCTCTATTCTACATCTTTTACTGTCCAAAAATACGGACTCTGCGCTTGCTTAGTTAAAGGGATAACCATATATATAAATATCGTATCACATTGGCGTGACCTTTTCAATGTCATAGGAGACAACTAATTCACAATTTCAAAAAGAGTGGAGTTACCTTAACGAGTAACTCCACTCTTTTTATATCTGCAATTTGATATATTCAACCACCGCACTCTTCGGGATCTTCCACCTGTTTCCGATTCGGAACGCCTCGATCTGTCCGTCGTGAATAAGAGCAAGGAGACTGTTTTTTCCGATTTTCAAAAGGTCCTTGCACTCCTTGAATGTCAGTATTTCCGGTGTATGTTCAAGCATGGCTATTACCTCCCATAAGCAAGAGATCGGTTTATATCTGTTTAACATAGTGTTCATTGGCTTATATGTTCCCATGGTACACAGTAACAGCAAGCGGATATTCAGAAAAGTGAAAGAGGTAATATACCGGTATCATTACTTTAAGGAGGCTTGCAAATGAACATCTTTTGGAAGTTGGCAGGAAAAGGAGCCAGGAGATTCATTCTCTGGCTGGCGCGGCAGATGGAAGGAGGAATGAAGAATGCCCGCTAATGTTGAAACCATGTTCTATGTCCGAGAAAAGCCCTGGCACGGCCTGGGCACCGAAGTCCGGGAGGCCCCCACCTCCGCGGACGCTCTGATCTACGCCGGTCTGGACTGGTCCGTCCTCCAGCAGGACGTGTTCACCCAGGACGGCAGCCCCATCCCCGGCTACAAGCTCAACACCCGTGACACCAACAATACTCCCCTGGGCATCGTATCGGACCGCTACAAGGTAGTCCAGAACGAGGACGCTTTCCGCTTCACCGATGACCTTCTGGGAGAGGGCGTCACCTATGAGACGGCCGGTTCCCTCCAGGGCGGCAGGAAGGTCTGGATGCTGGCCCGGATGCCCCACCGCTATATCATCTCCGGCGACGAGATCACCCCCTACATGGTCGTGATGAACTCCCACGACGGCAGCTCCGGCATCAAGGTCGCTATGACCCCTGTCCGTGTAGTCTGTCAGAACACCTTGAATCTGGCTTTGAACAGCGCCAAGCGCATCTGGGCCACCAAGCACACGGAGAATGTGCTGAACCGTGTCCATGAGGCACAGGAGACTCTTTTCCTGGCTGAAAAGTACATGGGTGAGCTAGGCCGGGAGATCGATTCTCTGTCCAAGACAAGGCTGTCAGACCGCAAGGTCATGGAGTTCATGCAGGAGTTCTTCCCCGTCACCCAGGACATGCCCGAAGGCCAGAAGAAGAACAACCTTCGACTGCTGGAGGACATGAAGCGCCGGTACTGGGATGCCCCGGACCTGGCCCAAATCGGCAGGAACAGCTACCGGTTCATCAACGCTGTCAGCGACTTTGCCACCCATGCGGAACCTATCCGCAGGACGAAGAGCTACGGTGAAAACCTGTTCCTGCGTACCGTGGAGGGCAATCCCATGATCGACAGGGCCTACAAGATGGTCCTGGCCGCTGCGTAAGGAGGAAGTATGTTGGCAAAAGTTTTGGTATCTACTGAAAATTTATCCTATGAGGATTGGCTGGAATACCGCAGGCAGGGTATTGGCGGTTCGGACGCCTCTGTGGTCTGCGGCATCAGCCGGTACAAATCTCCGGTAGAGCTCTGGATGGACAAGACCGGCCAGCTCCCTTATCAGGAGACTGGAGAAGCCGCCTACTGGGGTACGCTGCTGGAGTCTGTTGTCAGGTCTGAGTTCACCAAGCGGACCGGGATCGAGGTCAGGCAGTTGGGGCAGCTCCTCCAGAGTGAGGAGCATCCCTTCATGCTGGCTAACTTGGATGGCGTGTGTGAAGTCCCCGATTACGGCCCCTGCATCTTCGAGGCCAAGACAGCCTCCGCTTTCAAGGCTGGGGAGTGGGAGGACGCCATCCCGGACGAATATGTTCTCCAGGTCCAGCACTACATGGCCGTGACAGGATACCGGGGAACGTATATCGCGGTCCTCATTGGAGGCAATACCTTCCGCTGGAAGTTCATCGAACGGGACGAGGAATTGATCTTCATGCTCATTGAGCTGGAATCTGACTTCTGGAAGCATGTGCAGGACATGACGCCCCCGCCGTTGGATGGCTCAGACGCTTCCGCTAAGTTTCTCTCCGCAAGATTCCCCAGCAGTATTCCCAAGTCTCATATCATCCTGCCCGACACGGCTGCCGGTCTCCTGACCCAGTACGATGAAGCCTGTGAGCAGTTGGAGGCCATCACTGAGAAGAAACAGGAGGCGGAAAACCTTCTGAAACAGATGATGGGAGAAAATGAGATCGGGACCGCTGGCAACAGGATCATCACCTGGAAAAGCGTATCGCAGGAGCGCCTGGACAGCAGGACCTTGAAGGCCGAGCATCTGGCGCTCTACAAGCAGTACGTCAACAAAACATCATCCCGCCGCTTTTCCATCAAGGCGGCAAGCTAAAAAGGAGGCACGATTTAACTATGGATACCACCAAACTGAAAGACCGTCTGGGAGGTAAAGTGCAGGAATTACAGAGGCCCGCAGAGGCGGCCACTGTGTCCGACACCGCCCTGGCCCCGGTCAACTCCAACTATCTGGCTTTGAGCAGCAATGCCCTGGAGCTCATCCGGGCCAACCTGAAGAACCAGCCCCTGTCCTTCGACTTTTTCGACATTGTGAAGTCGCCCTCCGGCGGTTCCACGGTGTTCTCTGTCCCCGGCCTGTCCGGGGATGAGGCCGAGAAAGAGCTGACCGGCATCATTTTGAACTACACCACGCCCCGGGCCTACTGGGACACCCCTGATCCGGTGGAGGGGACTCCGCCGACCTGTCTCAGTCAGAACAGTATCATCTCCGAGGACGGGAAGGTCTGCGCCCACTGTCCCTACAACGACTACGGGTCCAGGGATGGAGAGAGCAACGCCAAGGCTTGTAAGGAATCTGTGCTTCTGTTCCTGTTGCGGCCCAACAACATCATCCCTCTGCTGGTCCGTGTCCCCGTGACCAGCAAGCCCCGATTCCTGAAATACGCCACCCGCCTGCTGAGCACCCTGATGCCGATCAGTGGCGTGGTCACGAAGATTACTCTGGAGAAAGCCACCAGCAAGGCCGGGAAACCTTATGCCCTGTTCCGGTTCGAGGCGGTCAGCATCCTCAGTCTGGAGGAAGCGGCCCAGGCCCGAAACTTCTCTCAGCAGTTCATGGAGATCGTCAACGCCGCTGAGATGGTCCCGGAGCTGGCAGAGGCAAGCTGAAATAACAGGCCCGGTATCCTTGCTCTACAGCTTGGATACCGGGCTTTTTGAAAGGAGAACACTGTGAAATATTCTGAGTTGAAGCAGATCTTCCGGGAACTAAAGCGCAGCTCTCCCAGGGAAGACCTGAGCGCACATATCATCTTTACGGAGGACAGCTTTGCCAGTCACTATCCTCTGTTGAGCCGCACCTATGTTTTCAGTAGTGACAACAAGGCTTTCCAATCCAGTATGGGTGGCTACTCTATCTTTGCCGACTGCCTGGACGGCACCGACCAGGGCGTCCGTCTGGACTGGTATATGGCCGAGGAGGGGAACCCCGGTGGCTGGAAGGTGCAGGACTGCTACATACTGGAGCAGATGCGGGACGCAGTTGCTATTCCCAAGCTCACCAGGGCTGACCAGGGCGACGGGACCGTCTGCTATTTCTTTGGTGATACCTGTATCCGAGTACGGGAATCCAAAGAGAATCAAACGCTCCACCTGGAACCCTTGGCAGGGGACCAGACAGCTTGCGGTGAGTGGGTAGAACTACCCATAGATAGGGTACATGGTTACTGCACACTGCTGGAGCGGTATTTGGACCGGGAGGGGTGACGGTGCAATTCTGTGTGTTCATCACAGCAGAGCAGCACGGCAAGGTCCGTGTTGAAGCGGACAGTGAAGAGGAAGCCATAAAGAAGGCCCTGGACCTATATACCGAGCACCGTGTCTCCTGGTACGACAGTGAGATCACAGATATTTTCTCAGAGGAGATATATCCACAAGGGGGAATAAGAAAATGAATATGGACATTCGACCTATGACACCAGAGGAAAGGACGTATTCCTACACACAAAGTCAGGACATCATTCGTCAGGCCGGCTGCCTGGGCCACCTCCGCGCCTATCTGGATGCTCACGGCAGTGCTTTCTACTCCTGCTGGGAGAACCACGATCCGGAACTGAAGACGGACCGGTTCACGGAGGAGTTCAATGCTGTCGTGGATATGCTCCGCTTTGATGAGCGGTTCGGCCATGCTCTCAAGAACTGCGGCACCCTGGCGGCCTACTGCTACTCACACCCGGACAGCAGCTTCGGCCCGGACAGCCATGACTTCGGATTCCGGGTGGATACCAAGGACTATGCTTATATGCTCCGGCTGACGCCCCGCAAGGGAGAGTACAACGTTTACATCTACAGCTATCTCCGTGACCGGCTGGAGGAACACATGAAGCGGACTGAGGAAAGAGGTGTACCCAATGCAAGTCCTGATCGTTGAACCTGAGCGCAGGCCAGAGGTAAAGGAGATTAACGGAACACTGGCGGCCATGCAGAAAATCGTGGGAGGTCATATCCAGGCTGTTTATCCTTTTGATGATGCTGTGGCGCTGGTAGCCAATGAGGAAGGAAAGCTGGACGGCTTACCGGCAAACCGTGGCTTGCGGGATGAAGCCGGGCAGATATATGACATCATTTGCGGGACCTTCTTTCTCTGCGGCGCTCCGGCGGACAGCGACCACTTCACCAGCCTGACAGCAGAGCAGATAGAGAAATATCGGAAGCACTTCTACACCCCGGAGCTGTTCCTGGGCATGGACGGGCATATCGTCTGCCTGCCGTTGGAGGTCAACTGAGAGACATGTTAGATAAAGTGAAGAATACAGGCCCGGATAACCCTTTTGCCGGGAAGTCCGTCGTTGTCACTGGCAGACTGGAAAACTACACCCGTGACGAGATCAAGGTCCGGCTGCTGGAGCTAGGGGCCAGGCCCACGTCCTCGGTGAGCAAAAGGACCGGCTATCTGATCGTGGGGGAAAAGCCCGGAAGCAAGCTGGATAAAGCACAAATACTGGGGATCACGATCCTTTCCGAGCAGGAATTTGAAGATCTGGCCGGATGACGTGCCACTCATGGAGTGCGTAACGGCACCATCAAGTGATCCTATGGAGGTACACTATGAAAGTCAAGGCATATATCCACAGCCTGAAAGATCAGGCAAATGACCGCCATGTACTGGGTGAGGCTGAGATTATCCGGAAGCTCGACGGTAATCTGTATCTGGCGGAGTGTCACGGCATTCGTTGTACGGCTATTTTCAATCCCTTCGTCGGCCGGTACTTTGTGGACGACGTTTACGGAATCGTGAAGGAGGCGCCGGTCGATGAATAGTGGACAGACAGACGATTTCCTGGATTGGCTGTCTCAGGAACGGCATGACTATCTGATGGATAAAGAAATACTTCTATCGGAAGGAGCCCTGGTAGAGAAGCTGGTGGAAACTCTTCATATAGTGTTCAGCATAGACGAAGAAGCACGGCTGGCCCGCTTTGCCGATCTGATCGTCCATGAACGGTTGATCATCTACAAAGCGGGCCTCCGGGACGGTGTCCAGCTGGCAAAAACGATTCTATAGCCTATAGCGTTCCAGAGCAAACGGCCCCGTGGGATATTATCTTCCCATAGGGGCCTATCTTTGATTCTCAATTTTTTGAATGTTCCATTGTTCCAGGACGTTGAATATGGTATAATACCTCATAAAATTGAAAGTCTGCATAGAGCCTACGATTTAATTAATAAAGGAGAAAGAGGGTATGGAACAGTGGAACAGAAATATTATTCGATAAGGAGCATACTGGAAGAGCGATATCTTCGCGTTGAGCTTGTAGAAAAATTTGACTTGGATATTGATAGCTTATCAGGAAAGACTACTCTTGATAAAATCAACTATGCTTATTCCTTACTAAAAGCAGAAGATTCTAATGTGGACGTGGATTACTATATCAGGTTCAAGCATAGCAACTTGCTCAAAATGCTTGATGTGATTTTAGGATTAAACTATAGCCAAAAGCTTCTACGGAATGACCCTAAATCCAAGCGGCCCACTTATAAATTTAACAACGACAATAAAATGTTTTTCGAGTTTTTATTAGATTTATATGAAAACAAAAAACATCCTGATGTGTCACACTATTTGAAAAAAGAGTTTCTTTCTATAGAATCTGAAACCTTTGTAGATATTCTTCGGAAAGGTTTCATTGAGTTAGCTTCGAATAACAACACCCTTCTGTCTATTGAGCAACTCGAAGATAAATGGAAGAACGCCTTTCACGAGGAGCTTATACCCAATGCATGTATCAAGGAAATTTTTGAGCTGGCAGAGGATGTGAAGAATGGCCTGGTGTTCTTTCTGACACCAGTACCCGATAAGAAGGATATGGAGAAAAATGATGCCACATTTGAAGCGATAAAAGAAATACTCCAGGTGTGTGAAGACGCAATTCATTCAATAGGAACAAGATATAAGCAATCACAGTATCCCGTATTAGATATGATCGAACTGGAAAAGAATATCACGCAGGGTGCAATTCGAGAAATTCAAAAGAAGCATGAACGTATGGAGATGGCAAAGATGGCAAAGATGGCGTGGTATGAGAGGGAAGAGAGAATGAGGCAAGAGGGAACAGAACAAGAGAGCACGGAGCAGAGAGACTGAAATAAAGTAAGCGTAAAAGTTCCCCACGCCTTGCCAGGAGTCAGAGGAAATGAAAGAATGCCATAGAGCCTGATGTAGTGCCGTGTACTATCGAGAGTACACGGCACTACATGTAATCGAAGGATTCTTTTGGGTGTAAAATATGGAGCGAGGGCTTCAAAAATAAACTTGGCCTTTAGCGAATGATTGCTAAAGGTCAAGTTTATTTTACCTTAAGGCATCGGGAATCTTATGGATTTGCAGTAGATAACTTCCGTGCCTATCCGCTGAATTTTTAAATAGTACAATTTTTTTCGGGGAATTTAAGCATCCAATGGACTAAAATTGAGCATTGACCGTGGTTATAATAAGGCCACCAAATCAAAGGAGGCGGCCAACATGGAGGCTAACCAAAAATTGCTCGATAAGTTTAATAAGTGGAACGATCATATCGTCTGCGGTGAATCAGGGTACCTAGTACTTCACTTAAGTACCGACTGGGTTAAGTTCTACATGGATAAGTACGTAGCTGATGTTCAATCGTGCTCTGTGTTTGTGTGGGACTCACAGGGAATACTCTTCCAGCGTGTGTATCCCGCTCCTATGGATGCACAGGGTTCTGGCAAGATGAAGGCAATTATTAAGGGAAAATCGAAGATGATTATTATGGACGAGGCGGCAGGGCTTTTCTCGTTTGGTCTTAAGGAGGACAAGAATAATGGCCAAAACTGTGTACTCCATATGCAAAGCGGAGGATTGTCAACGTTTGTTGTTGCTGCTGGTACCCCATGCCAGGTGATCAGTACCAATTATATTGCCAAGGAAGCTGATCCCCTTGCATCCATTCTTCCAGAGCTCTTTAGACGCGCATTTTCAGTTGATGCCCCAAAGGAGGTGTGTGAAAATGGCTAACGGAATCGATCCTCGGCTTTTTGCTATGGCGGATGACCAACATCAGGTGGAGCAGTTCCTTAAATCAAAGCAACCTTTATCCCTGGAAGCCGCTCAAAAGGAAATTGATACCCGAGAGAAGGCTATCAGAGAGACTTTCAAAAGAAAGGAGAAGGTGGATACAGAAATGGTAGTGCCCCGCCGGGGCCTACCTTCTCTGCCAGCAGAGGAAGATCCGAATGATTACATCATTTCTTGTCGGCCCTCACACGGAAAGGAGTCCAAGACACAACCGAAAGAAGCGGAGTTTGAGGAGGAAGACACCAGTCCTTCCTCTGCCCAAGCCGCAAAAAATGGCGAGGGCGGACTTCCTTCGATATATGAGTGTAGCGAGAGACTAAAGGAGAGGGTCCATTTGGTAAACTACCAGGGATGTCTCTATGCTTTCAATGGACACTGCTACGACTCACTTTTTTCCAATGACGTTGTTACCCTTTATAGAAATAAGGTCGACAATACACTTGGGGGTGCAAAGACTATGTCCTGTATTAACCAGCTATACCAATATTTTATGACTGATAGCAGTATTGAGGTGAAAGAGCCTCCTAAGAATCAACGGATCGCCGTTCTGGAGAATGGTATTTATGACGTTGAAAGCGGGACCTTGCGAAGGCACTCTCACCGCGAGCTTGTCTTTTCCTTTGTTAAGGCCAATTATGTCGATGGGGGCAAATGTCCTAATTTTAAGGAATTCCTTAGAGTAGCCACCAGGAACGATCATATCCTACAGGAGCGTCTTTGGCAGGCATTAGGTTACATGTTGCTGCAAACGATGGAGGCTAAAGCTTTCTTTGTCATGGGAATGGCGCCCAACAGCGGAAAGTCATTGCTTGGGAACTTTATCGAAACTTTGTTTAATGAGAGGTATGTTAGCAATATTGCTTTATCAGATTTCAACGGTAGCTTCTCTCTTGCACCTATAGCTGGTAGCGCAATCAACATTTCTCTCGATCTGCCCTCTACCCGTCTTAAAGCATCTGCTGTCTCTAAGCTCAAGATGCTGACTGGAGGAGATGCCTTTAACGTGAATCAAAAATATGTTCCTGAGTTCCGTTACCGCAACCGGGCTAAACTTCTCTTTGCAACTAACTTCCCGATCACACTTGCGGAACCGGATGACGCTTTTTGGAATCGGATGGTGTTTTTGCCATTCGATTACAGTGTTCCTCAATCTGAGCAAAACCCCTCGCTTTCGGAACTTTTTCATCAAGAGAAAGATGCTATCGTAAGTGAAGCGTTGCGCCATGCCAGGTTCTTGGTGAAGAACAACTTTCACTTTCCCACCACACCTTCTATTGAACACCGGCTGCAAGAATGGCAGGGCAAGCGGATGGCCTCGGTTGAAAACTTCTTGATGGATTGTTGCGTCCTAGGAAGGGAATATAAAGGCGAATTGGTCCGTTCGCTATACACAAGATATGAGCAGTACTGTGACGCAGAGGACATTGTTGCTAAAAGCTATTCTGATGTGAAGAGGTTCCTTGAAAATGAGGTCGGGCTTAAGCATGTAAAAATGCGAGACGGTAGCCAAAATCCGCAGTCCGCATTTCGTGGAATTCAACTTATAAAGGAGGAAGTTTCATGAACAAGCAGATGTCATTTAGTTCGATTGAAGAACTACCACTGGTCCTACGTGTTGAAGATCTGATGCCAATATTGCACGTAGGCCGCAACGCTGCCTATGCTATGGTGCGGAGTGGGCAAATACGGTCGATCAAAATCGGCCATCAGTTCAGAATCCCACGCGAGGCCATACAAGAACTACTTACTGGCATTCAAGAATAATGCGCAAAGGGTGGAGCTAAATAACTCCACCCTTCATTATGACCACAGGAGGTAAACCATGGCGAGGAAGAAAAACTCACGTGCCGCTCAAGGTAGCGGTACTATCCGAAAGAAAACTATCACACGGAATGGCAAAGACTACACCTATTGGGAGGCTCGATATACCGAAGGTATCGATCCGGGTACTGGAAAACAGATCCAGCGTTCCATCACCGGAAAAACGCAGAAGGAAGTGGCACAGAAACTTAAGGCAGTTACAACTTCTATAGATATGGGCACATATATCGCCCCCAACAAGATGACTGTGGGCCAGTGGCTTGATATATGGTCTGCGGAATACCTTGGAGGAGTAAAGCCTAAAACGGCAGAGTCCTATGATTGCCAGATCAGGAACCATATAAAACCCGCCCTCAGCGCCATAAAACTTGAAGCCCTTTCTGCGCCAACGATCCAGAGGTTCTATAATCGTCTCCATCAGCCCAAAGAGGAAGGCGGAAGTGGACTTTCAGCAAAGAGTGTTGACATTGTACACGGTGTACTCCATAAGGCCCTTCAACAGGCGGTATCCATTGGTTATATCCGGTTCAACCCATCTGATGCCTGCGAATTGCCGCGGATAGAACGTAAGGAGATAAAGCCGCTCGACGATGATGCCATAGCTTCATTTCTCGAAGCTATCCACGGTCATAAGTTTGAGATAGTCTATTTGACGATGTTGTTCACAGGGATGAGGCGGGGCGAGATCTGCGGGTTAACATGGGACTGTGTTGATTTAGATAAAGGCACTATTCAAATCAACAAGCAGCTCCAAAATATTCCAGGCAAACCTGGCGAATTCAGATTGGTTTCGACCAAGAACAGCAGGGGCCGGACCATCACGATCGCTAACACAGTCGTGGATATGCTCAAAGAGTATAAGGCTCAGCAGGAAGATATGAAAAAACATGCCGGTCCACTTTGGGAGGAATATGGCTATGTGTTTACAAATGAGATCGGTAATCACCTATCACCCAATACCCTCTACCACAATTACAAACGGTTAGTAGCATCAATTGGTTTACCAGATGCGAGGCTCCATGATCTGAGACACAGCTATGCCGTTGCAGCCTTAAGGGCAGGTGATGATATAAAAACCGTCCAGGGGAATCTTGGACACCATGCAGCGTCCTTTACGCTTGATGTCTACGGACATGTAACTGATGAGATGAAACGTGACAGCGCTGACCGTATGGAAGCATACATAAAGGCGTTTCAAAGCTGTAAAGGGAAAACTAAAGGGAAAACGCCTTGACCAACACAATAAAAAAGCCTTAGAGTCCTTACGACTCTAAGGCTTTTTCTTGGTCCGAGTGACTGGATTCGAACCAGCGGCCTCTTGAACCCCATTCAAGCGCGATACCAAACTTCGCCACACCCGGATGGACCATTTTTTCTGCTGTTCGTGTCAGCTAGGATAGAATAGCACACTCTCCAGGATTTTGCAAGAGTTTTTTTCAAAAAATCCGAAGAAATTTTTAGAGCGCATTCGGGGGCAGGATCAGTGGAAAAATACCCGCACCGCGAAGGCCGCGGCGATAAACCCCGCCACGTCCGCTGCCAGCGCCGCGGGAATGGCATAGCGGGTCCTGTGGACGCCCGCCGCGCCAAAATATACGGCCACCGTATAAAAGGTGGTCTCTGTGCTCCCCAGCATCACCGCGGCCACCCGCCCCACATAGGAGTCCGGCCCATAGGCCGCCATGAGCTCGCTGCCCACGGCCAGAGCGCCGCTGCCGCTGACCGGCCTGATAAAGAGCAGCGCCGCCGTTTCCGCCGGGATGCCGAGCCGCGCCAGCAGCGGCGCCAGAAAGGCTGCCACCGGCTCCATGATGCCGGAGGCCCGAAGCATATACACCGCCGTCATCAGGCCCACCAGCGGCGGCAGGATGCGCAGCAGGACCGTCAGCCCCTCCTCCGCGCCCTTTGTCAGGGCCTCATATACGTTCACCCCTCTGCTCATCCCGAAGATGGCGGTAAATGCCAGCAGCAGGGGCACCAGCCAGGCCGAATAATCCATGCCGCACCCCCTTACTTTTTCCAAAAACGGGCGAGGACCCACGACGCGGTCAAGCCCGCCGTCACAGACAGCACCGACGCCAGCCACACCGCCGGCAGGATGTCAAAGGCGTTTTCCGCGCCCAGCGCGGCCCGGACTCCCGCCACTGTGGCCGGGATGAGCTGAATGGATGCGGTATTGAGCACCACCAGCCGGCACAGCTCGTCGCTGGCCTGGCCGCCGCAGCCTGCCGCCATCCGCTGGGCAGCCCGGATGCCCAGGGGCGTGGCGGCATTGCCCAGGCCCAGGAGGTTGGCGGACAGATTCCCCGAGAGGGCCGCCAGGGTCTCCGGGTCCCGGGAGGCTTTGGGCAGCAGGCGGCCCAACAGCGGCCGGAACAGGCGGCTGAGGGCCTCGGTCAGGCCGGAGGCGTTCATCACCGACATGAGCCCGCTCCACAGGCACAGCACTCCCGCCATGCTAAGGCACAGCTCTACCGCCGCCGCGGCCCCCTCCATAGCGGCGGAACCCACCGCCCCGACGGTTCCGTTCACAAAACCGTATGCCACGGACACCGCCACCATTCCCGTCCAGACCCATGCCATCGCCATACTGATTACCACTCTTTTCCAATAAAATCGGTCCGCCGGGGCCGTTCTCTCCATTCATAGTGGAGAAAAACGGAAATATGCAAAAATTTTTCGACAAAAGTTTATAAATGTGGTTGAAAAATCCAGTATACTTGTGGTAATCTATAAGAAGAAGGGAGCCGATGCTTACCGAGACCCCCGAGCCATGGAAGATGGGAGGAATGGCTATGAAGTCAACTGGGATTGTGAGAAGGGTCGACGAACTGGGAAGGATCGTACTGCCGATTGAACTGCGCCGCACACTGGACATCAAGGAACGGGATTCGCTGGAGATTTTTGTGGAGGGTGCTTCTGTTGTTTTGAAGAAGTACCGCCCCACATGTATCTTCTGCGACAGTGCCAGGGACATCTCCCTTTTCAAAGGGAAGAACATCTGTCCCAAATGTCTGAAAGAACTGCGTGAGGCGTCCATGATTCAGTCGTGATCCCCCCAAGTACCAGGAAAGAGGCAGCCCTTTTGGGCTGTCTCTTTCCTATTTTTACCTGTTTCAATTTAATTGACCCATTTTGGCCTCTCAAGGGAAAAAGATCAGATGGTCCGCGGCCGTGTCAGGCGGCTGCGGACCATCCGAATTTTTTCAGGAGAGGTGCGCGCTCTCCCGCAGGACCTGGGCCATGTCGGTATGCTCCCAGGGGAGATCCAGATCGGCCCGGCCGAAGTGGCCGTAGGCGGCGGTCTGCTCGTAGATGGGACGGCGCAGGTCCAGATAGGAGATGATCTTGCCGGGACGCAGGTCGAAGTGCTCCCGGACGATGGCGCTGAGCTTCTCGTCGCTGACAAGGCCGGTGCCCTGGGTGTCCACCAGCACGCTCACCGGGTGGCTGACGCCGATGGCGTAGGCCAGCTCGATGTGGCACCGCCGGGCCAGGCCGGAGGCCACCACGTTCTTGGCCACGTACCGGGCCATGTAGGCGGCGGAGCGGTCCACCTTGGTGGGGTCCTTGCCGCTGAAGCAGCCGCCGCCGTGGCTGGCGGAGCCGCCGTAGGTGTCCACGATGATCTTCCGGCCGGTGAGGCCGCTGTCCCCCACGGGCCCGCCGATCACAAACCGGCCGGTGGGGTTGATGTAGAACTTAGTGTTGGCGTCGATGTAGGCCGCCGGGATGACGGGCTTCACCACCTCCTCCACCACGGCCTCCCGCAGGTCCTCGATGGACACGTCCGGGCTGTGCTGGGTGGAGACCACGATGGCGGGGCAGCGGAGGATATGGCCCTCTCCGTCATACTCCACGGTGACCTGGCTCTTGCCGTCGGGACGGAGCCAGGGGAGCTGGCCGCTCTTGCGGAGGCTGGCCAGACGGCGGGTGAGCTGGTGGGCCATGGCGATGGGGGCGGGCATCAGCTCCGGCGTCTCGTCGCATGCGTAGCCGAACATCATGCCCTGGTCGCCGGCGCCGATGGTCTCGTCGCTGTCGCCGTCCACGCCCATGGCGATGTCGCCGCTCTGCTCGTCGATGGAGGTGAGTACCGCGCAGCTGCGGGCGTCGAAGCCGCAGGCCGGGTCGTTGTAGCCGATCTTCTCCACGGTCCGGCGGACAATGCTGGGGATGTCCACATAGCACTTGGTGGAGATCTCGCCCATAACCATCACCATGCCGGTGGTGGTGACGGTCTCGCAGGCCACCCGCCCGTAGGGGTCCTGGGCCAGGATGGCGTCCAGGACCGCGTCGGAGATCTGGTCGCAGACCTTGTCGGGATGCCCCTCGGTGACAGATTCGGAGGTAAAGATACGGTTTGCCATTGTTTTTCTCCTTTATATTTTTTAATAACAAAATGAGAAAGGCACACCTGACGGTGTGCCTGGGATGATCACCTGTCCTCATCTTGCGCTAACCGCCGGAATTGGCACCTTGCCCGCAGGCAGGTTGCCGTGGGATCATCGGGCCGTTCCCTTCCCCACTCTTGATAAGGTATCAAATTGTAGAAATGATTATAGAGGATAAAACAGGATTTGTCAATAGCCTGGCTGCAACTCGCAATCAGATCGGTACATTTTATAAGAATTTGCAGCAATTAGAAAATCAGCAGGTTATTACTCCGGCAATTAAATAATTGCCGATTTAATAATATCAGTGGGAGATACCGCATATCTTTCCTATCAGCGAAACAGAATTCCGTCCGCGAACGGATGAAATCAGGCGCCGGTACGTCCGGCGGGATCACGGCCCCGATAAACGGGAGAGGGGAGAGGTGGGCCAGCGCGCTCAGTAGTGCACCACATCCCCGCTGCCCCGGATGGCCCGGATCACCGGCTCCGCCTCCGGGGACTGGAAAAACGCCCAGGTGCTCTCCGGCACCAGAGGCCGGATATTCTCCATGTGCCCGTCGTGGATGTATTTCCGCACCGTGCTGGCGCTGATGGCGCTGTCCCCCAGCTCCTTCCGGGGCACGATGACACAGTCGATGCCCATTTTGGGCAGCTCCTCCGCCATGACCCGGTTGTAGAGGCCCGTCACCTGGCTGGTGGGCTCCTCCCCCACGTACCGGGCCGTGGCCCCCAGAGCCTCCGCGATGGAGCGGAACAGGGCCAGGTCCAGCCGGGCGTGGCCCTCGATCACCGCCGCCTCGTCCTTCAGGAAGTAGCTGGGGAAGGTGGCGGAGCTGATGATGTAGGGCCCGCTCTGGTGGCAGACCACGTTGGGCAGGTCCGCCACGCCCTCAGTGACCAGCTTCCAGCGGACCGGGAAGGGCACCAGACTGGCGTCCTCGCTGAGGACGAAGAGATGGACCGTATCGTTCTCCCTCGCCGCCTTCTCCACCAGATACCGATGGCCCAGGGTGAAGGGGTTGGCGTTCATCACGATGACGGCGCTGCGGCCCTCCCGCCGCTGCTTCTCCAGGGCGGCGCAGTAGCTCTGAAATCCGTTTCGACGGTTCTCCAGGAAGGACAGGGTGCCCGCCACCTGGGCGATCTCGGTGAAGCCCATGTCCCGGAAGAATTTGGCGCTGGCGGTCTTGGTGTAGACGAAGAGGTGGAAGAGTCCCCGCTCCGCCTGCCGCTCCACCAGGTGGTTCACCACCTGGTTCATCAGTCCCTCCCCCTGGCGGCGCTTGTCCACGGCGAAGCACCGGAGGGTGCTGCCGAAGGTGCTGCCGGTGGCGCAGAGATTGTAGTCCTCGTCAAAGAGGCCGCAGGTGTAGTCCAGGTTGCCGTCCCGGCGGATGCCCTCCTGCTCCAGCAGGGCGTCCACCTTTTTCCACATACGGGTGTCCCCCGGACGGATCATCTCAATGGTATCGCTCATGTCGGTCACCTCACAGGATCGTTATGTGTGTCCCCAGTATCATACCACAAAATATGCGGCAGCGCCACTGTTTTCCGATTGGTTCACCTAAAACTTTTTGATACTTTTTCTTGAAAGAAAAAGATCGAAAATAAATTTAGCATCGCTCTCAACGCATTGCGATACCTGCATTTTCACACGGTAACGAAGCATACTTCAAATAGGAGAACGGGATAAGAAACTCCAACTTTTCTTCGCCGGTAATTTTCCTTGGAAAGCCGCAAAATTCCCCTTGCTTTTTCTGGAGAAGTCTGCTATAATAACTCCCGTCTTGTGAATGCAGGGTTAGTACATCGGTAGTACATCGGCTTCCCAAGCCGAGGAGGCGGGTTCGATTCCCGTACCCTGCTCCAATTAGAAGTCCTAGAGCCGCAACGGTTCTAGGACTTTTTCGTGCCATTTTTCAGGGCGTTTACCCTTTGTTTTACCCTTTATACTATTCTCCGATTAGAACAAGATATCGTTATCGTGTGAGAAATGTAGATATTGCAATATTTTGGTAGCGATATTAAAGTTCTTTTTGATACTTTTTCTTTCAAGAAAAAGTATTAGAGGTCAAAACGCCTTTGATGTAGTTCTCCATTCTGGCGGCGCTGGCCTGCTTCATCTGGTCCGTGACATGGCCGTACACGTCCAGGGTGAAGCTGGCGGTAGCGTGTCCAAGATTGCCCTGCACTGTCTTGATGTCGTCCCCGGAGCGGCTATGTCTGAGATCATGGAAACGGACGTCTGGCAGGCCGATGGAGGCGACGACGCGCTTATACTAATCCCCACGGCCAACGCATGAAAAAAAGTTTCCATCCGCAATGAAGAGTGGTAAAATAGTGTGGGGGTGCGAAGAGCATATTACTGGACTATTTTACAGAGCTTACAGATCCGAGACAGCCGTGGAAGGTGAAGCACAATCTTTTGGAAATCGTGGTCATGACGATCTGCTCGGTCATTGCCGGCTGCGATGTATGGGAAGATATCGTAGATTTTTGCCGTGTAAAAGAGGCGTGGTTCAAAGAATCGCTGCATCTGAAGCTGACAAACGGGCTTCCGTCCCATGATACGATGCAGCGGGTCTGGAGTATGATCGATCCGTCCGAGTTTGAACGCTGTTTCCGCAAGTGGGTGTCCTCTGTCTGTGGAGAGGAAGAGACAGAAGAGTGTGAAATCATCAGCATAGACGGAAAAACCCTCCGGCGGAGCGGCAGCCGGGAACAGAGCCCCGTCCATATGGTGAGCGCGTGGGCAATCGGAAGCAGCTGGTGCTGGGGCAGTATGCTGTGGAGGTGTTTCTGTATGTACCTGAAGAGGAAGATCGATACTTTCCTTGCTGAATGGAAGGCAGACTCCAACAGGAAGCCTCTTATCGTTCGCGGCAGCCGGCAAATCGGGAAAACTGAGTCTGTTCTTCATTTTGCAAAAGATAACTACGAAAGCATTATTGAGATAAACTTTGTCCGGGATGTAAAATACAAGGGCATCATCTCAAACGGGTATGAGGCATCCGACATCATAAAAAACATATCATTGATCGACCCGACCAAGAAATTCATCCCAGGTAAAACGCTGATTTTCTTTGATGAAATCACTGAGTTTCGCGAAATCACTACTTCCCTGAAATTTTTCTGCATCGATAAGCGATTTGACGTGATCTGCAGCGGCTCAATGCTTGGAGTAAACTACAAGGAAATTGAGAGCAACAGCGTCGGATATAAAAAGGACTATGACATGTACTCGATGGACTTTGAGGAGTTCCTGTGGGCAAAAGGGTATGAAAATGCAGTCATGGCTGGCTGACGCTGGCATGGTCAACATCTGCTATCGCATGGACTATCCGGAACTGCCGCTCGGCGGCAATTATGACCCCGATGTTTTTAAGCTGTATTTCTCTGATACCGGGCTTCTTGTATCGATGCTCGATGAGGAATCACAGGAGGACCTACGGGCCAATAAAAATCTTGGTGTTTACAAGGGCGCTCTCTATGAAAATATGGTCGGCGAGGCTCTTGTCAAGCAAGGCTACAGGCTGTTTTACTATAAGCGGGAAAACTCTACTCTGGAGGAGAATTTCTTTATCCGCTCTGCTCCTTCACTGATCCCCATAGAAGTTAAGGCGAAAAGCGGGAAGACAAAATCCATGCGGACACTGATCCGCTCTGACAAGTATCCAGACATCCGTTACGGATTCAAGCTATCCGCCAACAATATAGGGTACGAGGACAGGACCTACACCTTCCCGTATTTCTGTGCTTTCCTATTGAAACGGTTTATGATGACCTTCCATCCAATCGAAGAAATAGGCACTCCCTGAATTGGCATTGGGGAACAGCCTACTCCCTCCCCTTTTTCAGTCCTCGCATTTCCACCTGCTAATGCTAAAATGGACTTGAGCCACTTTTGCGAGACATGCTAATGAATATTTGAGCCACCAAGCGATATGTCCTATGAGATCACCGACACATCGGGTCATCCGTATGGGACCTGGCTCGTGACATGAGAACGGGACGAAAAAGTTTGCAGTGTTCCTAGGCACCGCGGATGACCACATTCCAGATCAAGTGAGGAGAAGCCAATGAAACTGATCCATATTTCTGATCTGCACCTTGGTATCCGGCTCTACCACTACTCACTGTTGGAGGATCAGGAATTCATCCTCAAAAGGATAGTGGAAATCATAGATACCGAACGACCGGACGGCGTCATCATCGCCGGAGACGTCTATGATAAGTCGATACCTTCAACAGAGGCCGTCCGCATTTTCGATGATTTCTTATGTGACCTGGTGGAGCGGTCAGTCCAGGTCTATATCATCAGCGGAAATCACGATTCGCCGGAGCGGATGGCGTTCGGCTCCAGACTCATGGACCGCAGCGGCGTACATATTGCCGGAGTCTATGACGGAAGCATTGCCCCTGTCGCTTTTGAGGACGCGTATGGAACGGTGAAGCTGTACCTCCTCCCGTTCGTGAAACCCACACATGTGAAGCGATTCTATCCTGACAAGGAGATATCTTCCTATACCGATGCACTCAGTACCGTTATTGACGGAATGGGGATAGACGAGCGAGGCCGGAATGTGCTGGTGACTCACCAGTTTGTAACAGGCTCGACCCGTTCAGGATCTGAAGAGATCACCGTTGGTGGCACTGACAATGTAGACGCCGGCATCTTCAGCTGCTTTGACTATGTGGCACTGGGCCACCTCCACTCACCACAGAACTGCGGCACAGAGAGGATACGGTACTGCGGGACACCTCTGAAGTACTCGTTTTCAAAGGTAAAGGACCGCAAGTCTGTTACAGTCGTTGACCTGAAGGAGAAAGGCGATGTGGAGGTCCGCACTGTGGATCTGGTCCCTTGTCACGATATGGTGGAGCTGAAAGGGTCCATCACTCTCAAATCATTCTACGAAAATACGACCTGGCAGGAGGACTACACCCACATCATATTGACTGATGAGGATGATATATTCGATGCCATTGGCAAACTCCGTGCGATATACCACAATCTGATGAAGCTGGACTACGACAATACCAGTACGAGGACAATTACCGTCGTAGGCAGCGTGGATGCTATAGAGAGGAAAACACCGGTGGAGATGTTCGCCGAATTCTACGAGAAGCAAAACGGCAGGGTAATGAGCGAGGAACAGACGGAGCTCATTGAGGCCCTGATGGAAGAGATAGAGGAGGAGATCCGATGAGATCGGTGACACTTCGAATATCGGCATTTGGCCCTTATGCCGGAGAGGTCACCCTGGATTTTCAAAAGCTGGGGCGTAGCGGGCTCTACCTTATCACCGGCGACACCGGGGCCGGCAAGGCCACGATCTTCGACGCGATAACCTATGCGTTGTATGGAGAAGCAAGCGGACAGAATCGTGAGCCAAATATGTTCCGGTCCAAATATGCCGACCCCTCCACTCCCACCGAGGTGGAACTGGAATTTGAATATGGCGGAAAGACCTATCATGTCAAGCGTAATCCTGACTATGAGATACAGAAGAAACGGGGCACGGGCCTCACGAAGAAGAAGGCCGATGCTGAATTGATCTTTCCTGATGGAAGTGTCCTGGCCAAACGGCGCGAAGTGGATGAGGCCATCGTCCGCGATATCATGGGTATTGACAGAGATCAATTCCTTCAGATAGCTATGATTGCCCAGGGAGACTTCCTGAAGCTGCTGCTCGCCCCTACGGACGAGCGGAAAGGGATATTTCGCAAGCTCTTCAATACCGACCTTTTCCGTGTCCTTCAGGACCGCCTGAAGAAGGGAGCAGGTGACCTGTCTGCTGAATGCAAGGCGCTTCGAGACCAAGCGAACGGGTCCATCAAAGGCATACAGTATGAGGATGATGACATCCTTTCCATTGAAGGGAAAAAGGCCAAAGACGGCAAACTCCCTATCGGGGATGTACTGGTCCTCCTTGACCAGTTGATACGTCAGGATACCGCCCGCATAGAGTTGCTGGAAAATGAACGCAGCGAATTGAATACTCAGCTTGAAGCAGCAAACGGCATCATTGGGCAACTTGATGTCAAGGAAGAGACTGCAGCGAGTTTAAAGAAAAAAGAGGAGCAGTTGAAAGAAGCGCAGCAAAGATACGAGACCGCGAAAAAAGCAACTGACCAGCCAATTGACGTACAGCGGTGAACGCGATGAGCTGATACGGAAGAAAAACGCCCTGGAGGTCATACTGCCTCAGTACAACAAACTGGATGACCTCACAGCAGATGTTGACGGTCTCACCGGGACGATCAAAGAGGCGGAGCACAATATCGAAAAAAAGAGTCCTTGATACAGGAGCAAAGAGAAAAGCTGGATGCGTTGAAGGAAGAATTTTCCAGCTTGGCTGATGCCAATGAACGAGTGATCCAATTCAAGGAAGAAGAAGAGGTCAATACCAGAAAAGGATCGCTGGATAAGCTCTCAAAAGGCCTCCATGAGCTTGCCAGCACGGAAAAGCAGCTAACACTTCAGCAAAGCGAATATCAGTTGACATACAGCAGTGCAGTAGCAGCCAAAGAGGGATACGAGGGCAAATACAAAGCCTTCCTGGATGGACAGGCAGGAATCATCGCAGAGACATTGGAAGATGGGGCGCCGTGCCCTGTATGCGGTTCTATCGCCCACCCCTCCCCCTGCCCGGAAGGCTGCATCCGTTCCGACAGAAGACGAACTCAATGCCTCGAAAGCGAGCTGGGAGGAGTTGGACCAAAAGCTGCAGAAGGCAAGCAGCGCATGTGCAGCAACGCGCAGTGTGATTTCTACCCGCAAGGAAAATATCGAACATCAACTTGCTGACCTGCTGCCCGGTGTCTCTATTGACGACGCATCTCCTGCAGTAGAAGACCAGCTCGCCCGCATCAAGCAGATGTTGAAGGGCCTCTCCGGGAAGATCAAAGACGAAGAGGAGCGGTCTAAACGCAAAGAAAAGCTGGCTGAGCTCATTGCCGGTCTGGAAGATCAGGTGCTTTCCCTCCAAAACGAGTTGAACACTATGCGCAGTGAAGTGACTGGCAAGAAAGCTACCTTGTTGGAAAAGGAGGCAAGCCTCAAGGATGTCCGCAAAGGGCTCCAATACAGTGCCAAGGCGGAGGCCGAAGGCGCTGTAGCTGAGTTAGAGAAAAAGACCGGAGAAATCAACGATGCTATTAAAAAGGCCCAGGAAGATTTCAGCCGTGCCGACAAAGATGTCGAAGCGCTGGGTGCTTCCATCAAAAGCCTGAAAGATTCCATGGCATCGATGCCGGATGGTGACCGGGATGCCCAGGTGCAGATCAGGGACGGCATCAAGCGGAAGCAAAGTGAAATGGATGAAAAACAGCGCAAGGTCAATGCTCGATATGATGCTAATATAACTGTAAAAGAAAATATTTCTGCTGCCTCCACCAAGCTGATGGAAATGGAAGAAAAACTGGCTCTTATCAAGGTGCTCTCCGATACCGCTAATGGAACACTGGGTGGCAAGGAGAAGGTCATGCTGGAGACTTATATCCAGACAGCTTACTTTGACCGGATCGTCACAAGAGCCAATTCCCGTTTCATGGTAATGTCTGGAGGGCAGTATGAACTGAAGAGGCGTCAGGTGGCCGGTGATCTGAGAAGCCAAAGCGGCCTTGACCTGGATATCATTGACCACTACAACGGGACAGAGAGAGATGTAAAGACCCTCTCTGGTGGAGAATCGTTCATTGCCTCTCTCTCCCTCGCCCTGGGCCTTTCGGATGAGATACAGTCCTCCTCCAGTGGAGTCAAGCTGGATGCCATGTTCGTCGATGAAGGATTCGGCTCCCTGGATAGCGAAAGTCTCAATCAGGTGATGAAAGCTCTGCTCAATCTAACAGAGGGTGACCGCCTGGTCGGACTCATCTCCCATGTTGCGGACTTCAAAGAGCGTATCAAGAGGCAAATCATAGTCACTAAGGCGAGGTCCGGAGGGAGTTATGCGGTCATCTCCGCATAGCTATATCTTTATACGACAAAGCACCCTTCCTGGAGGGAGCTCTGTTTTGTTGCCCAGTTGGGTCCTTTATCTCCGCCGCTTTCTGCAAGGTTCTCCAGGCAGGAAGACAAGTCGGGACACCGTCGGCGTAAACGGCAAATAACCTGTACGGCAAAAGTTGCCGGCTGCCTTACATGGTTGTCAACGCCAGCACGATGGTGCCCATCAGTAGCACCGCCGAGGTCAAGGAACTCCACAGCCCCTGACCGGTAACGAAGAACATGGAGAGCAGTGCTATCAGGGTAGGGAATGCGCCGCTTCGCACAGGGAACGAACGCGACATTCTCCGTCCGGGATGGGCGCAAAAGATCCACGCCGCGGCGGCGTGGATGTCCTATCCTGTTATTCCCTGGGGTTCCTCCGGCCGCGCCTTCAGACGGTTGATCAGCGCGTCGATGGCGGCGGCCTTTTGGTTTGACGTCATGCCGCTCTCGTCCAGCCGCCGCCGGATGGAGCGGGCATAGATCTGATCGATCTCCCCGGCGCGGGAGGTGCCGACAGGGTCCGGCACCGTGTGAAAAACGACGGCTGGCGGCTCCCACCGTCTCATGGCCTTCACCCCCCTCTGCTGTCATCCTATTCCGCCCCGGCGGGGATCATGTCCGGCGGCTGGGCATAGAAAAGCGGCATAGCGCAGGCTATGCCGCTTCAGCTCTCTTCTCATGTCTCCTCCGGTCCGAGGCCCTCATTGATCCGCCGGATGGCGGCGCAGTCCACCTTGGGCTCGCGGGTGAAGGTCAGCAGGCCGTTCCGCTCCTGCTGCACGTCCGTCAGCTGGGTGTAGCAGAACCCCTGCACCACCGGTGAGGCCAGCAGCGCGGACACCACGCCCCGGTACGCCTCCAGGAACTCCGCCCCCGACGTCGTACTGGTATAGCCCCACCCGGTCTCACCGGCGCGGAGGGCGATGCCGCCGCACTCCGTCACCATGACCGGCTGCCCGGCATACCGGAAGCCGCGGGCAAAGAGGTCCCTGTCCGACGGACGGCTCTCCAGCACGGACTCCAGGCTCCCGTACCGCTCCGTCAGGACGGCGGGGTCCGCCTCGTAGTCGTGGATGCCCAGCACATCGGTGTTGGTCTGCTCCCAGCCGTCGTTGGACATGACCAGGCGGGTGGCGTCCAGGGACCTGGTCAACTCCACCATGGCGCAGAGGTGGTGGAGCTGGCGGGGATCCCCGGCCAGGTTTCCGACGCCCCAGGACTCGTTGATGGGCGTCCAGGCCACGATACAGGGGTGGTTGTAGTCCCGGGCCAGTATCTCCATCCACTCGGCGGTGAACCGGCCCACGTACCGCCGGGAGTAGTCGAAAGCGTTGGCCATCTCCCCCCACACCAGTAGGCCCAGCCGGTCTGCGTGGTAGAGGAACCGGGGGTCCTCCGCCTTCTGGTGCTTGCGGACACCGTTGAAGCCCATGGCCTTGCAGTAGCGGATATCGGTGATGAACGCCTCGTCCGTGGGGGCTGTCAGCAGGGACTCCGGCCAGTAGCCTTGGTCCAGCAGCAGCTTCTGATAGTAGGGCCTGCCGTTGAGGCAGATGCGCCCGTCCTCGATAGAGATCTTCCGCAGGCCGAGATAGCTGGTGACGGTGTCCGTCACCTTTCCGTCCCGGAGCAGGCGGAGGGTCACGTCAAAGAGCCAGGGCGTCTCCGGGCTCCAGGCCCGGCGGGCGATGAACTCCTCCGCTGTCCCCTGCCAATCCCCGTCCAGGGGGACCTTGACGCGGCCCCGGCCGTTGGGGAGGGCCAGCCGCTCCCGCGCCACCGGCTCCCCCTGGAAGTCCACGTCGATCTCCAGCTCCACACCGTCCCTGGAGGCCGCGGCGTGGAACACTGCCGCGCGGTCGTCCAGCTCCGGCGTCATGTCGATCCGCAGGAGGTGGTCCTTGTCCACGGGCTCTAGCCACACGGTCTGCCAGATGCCGGTGGTGGGCGTATAGAAGATACCGGCAGGCTGGTCCTTCCAGTACTGCTTGCCCCGAGGCATCTCCCGGTCCGAGCGGACGTCCTCCACCTGGACCATCACCGTGTTCTCCCCTGACCAAAGGGCGTGGGTGATATCCAGGGAGAACCGCACATGTCCTCCGGTGTGCCGCCCCACGTAACAGCCATTGATCCACACCTGGCAGAGGTAATCCACCGCGCCGAAGTGGAGATACACGGTCTTTCCCCGCCAGGACGGCGGCAGGACGAAGTCCCTCCGGTACCAGACCATGTCGTGGCGCTCCGTCACCTCCACGCCGGACATCCGGCTCTGGAAGGCGTAGGGCACCACGATCCGCTGGTCAAAGGCGGGGCCGTCGAAGGAGAACTCCCACTCCCCGTTCAGGTTCATCCACTCCCTGCGGACGAACTGGGGCCGGGGATACTCCGGTCTCGGTACGCTCATCCCTCCACCTCCTCCGGCGCCGCGGGGCGGGCCGGGATGCCGCCCCGTCCACTGTCATACAGATGGCTCATCTCATCCATGAGCCCGGTCAGGCAGGCGGCCCTCCGCACATCCGGCCGGAAGGGCCGGGCCTGCTCCTGGCACACGATCCCCATATGCTCCTCTCCCATTTTCACACATCATACGATCTTTCCATCAGAACGATACATCGCTACCTGTGGGCCGGCCATTTTTTGCCAGGGACCGGCGGAAGGCCAGCCTTTCGGCTGGCCTCCCGCGTCAGTTCAGTCTCGTCCCGCAGCCGGTAGGTAACGAAACGATAGGGCAGTGCTATGCTTTTTGCCGGGAGAGCTCAAATCAGCCGCCGTAGTAGGCGTCCCGCAGAGCCTGATACTGCTCGGTGGTGTAGGGCTCCGTGGAGGTTTCCCAGTTCTTGTAGATGTAGCCGATGCCGCAGCCGGAGTAGCTCTTAGAGTACTCGTTGACCTTGGTCAGGGACCAGTAGCTGCGCAGGTTCCAGGGGATCACCAGGGCGTGGTTCAGCAGATAGGCCTCGGCCTCGGAGAAAGCCTCGTTCCGGTCATCCAAGTCGTCGCAGATCGCCTCAGCGGCGTAGACCTTGTCCGTGAACTCGGTGAACTGCTGGATCAGGGTGGGATCGGTCATATCGTCCAGGTGCATCCGGGTGGTGGAGTAGAGGGCGCTGGGGTTCTGATAGGTGACCTGATCCAGCCAGTTGCTGACATCCAGGAAGTCGGCGCCCCACAGGGAGCAGGAGAAGGAATCCAGCTTCGGGGTCATGACCTCTTCGTTGTAGCTGGAGATATAGGTCTTGATGGTGAAGGTCACATAGTCGGTCCCCAGGGCCTCGAACACATCCTTATAGATCTGGGCGTTGTCCAGGGCGGTGGGATCGCCGGCCTTGATGTAGTAGTCGATGCTGATGGGGAAGGTGACGCCCTGGGCGCTCAGCTCCTCCATGGCCTTGGTCTTGTACTCCTCGGCCAGGTCAGGCTGATAGCGGCGCGGGCTGGTGCCGGTGCTCTCGCCGATGTCCTCCAGCTTGGCCTCCACATGGCTGGAGTAGTCGTCGCCGTTGGAGAAGAACACGAAGTCCTTGCAGGTGAAGGTGAGGGCCTCCAGGTTCAGGGGGTTCACCGGGTTGGTGCCGTACCAGATGTTGGTCAGGTCCAGACCATAGTACAGGGACTTGCGGAAGTTCTCATTGGCGACGGCGGTGTTCCAGTTGGTGTCCGGGCTGCCGTCCTCCAGGTTCTTGGAGAAGTTGAAGAACAGGTTGTTGCAGTAGGGCTCCAGACGGGACTCCACCAGGTAGGGGTACCACTTGTTACTGGGATCGTTCAGGATGCCGCTGAGGGTGGCCTGAGCCAGGTCGGTGTAGTCCACCTCGCCGCTCTCCCACAGCTGGTCGTCGATCAGGGCGCTCTCCACCTTCTTGATGGTGACGCTGTCAAAGCGGGTGCTCACCGTGTCGAAGTAGGCAGGGTTGGGGGTCAGGACCTTCTCGTTGTCCTGGACGAAGGTGGTCAGGATATACGGACCGCTGTACCACATCTGGTCATTCTTGATACCGACCATGTTCTCCACGCCGATCTCGTCGATGAGCTGCTGGGAGGTGGGGACCATGATGGCGCTGATGAACAGGGTGTCGAAGTAGGTGATGTTGCCCACGCAGTGGTAGATCAGGGTCTGGTCATCAGGAGCCTCCACGCCCACGCGGGAGGTGAACGCCTCGTCGGTGGCCTTGAGGGCCAGGGCCTCCGCCTCGTCCAGATCCTTGGTGTAGTTGTAGTAGTCCTCCGCGCCGGCGATGGTGGAGATGGCCATGGAGGTGTTGTAGGACTGGTTCTTGTGGTAGTTCAGGATCCACTCGATGGTGGTGACCCAGTCCTGAGCGACCACGTTGGCCTTATACTGGCCGTTGATGTCGACCCAGGTCACATCATCCCGCAGGTTGAAGGTCCAGGTCAGGCCGCCGTCCTCGGTGCCCCAGGTAGCGGCCGCGCCGGGGATCAGAGTGCCGTGGTTGTCGAACTCCAGCAGGGTGGCGATGGTATTGCAGGTGACGCGATACTCATTGGCGCCCTCGCTGTGGGGACGGAACAGGGTCTCCACCTCGCCGGTGTCCCACACGACCAGGTCCTTGATGGGCTCGGCGGCGGTATCGGTCTGGCCGGCGTCCTGGCCGCCGTTATCCGTTTGACCGCCGTTGTCGGTCTTGTCGCCGTCGTCAGTCTGGCCGGCATCATTGGTCTGACCGCCGTTGTTGGTCTGGCCACCGCTGTTGCTCTGGCCGCCGCTGTTCCCGCCGCAGGCGGACAGCACCATCATCGCCACGAGCAGCAGTGCCAGGAGCCGTTTCCAATTCTTCTTCATGTCATATGCCTCCTCATCATTTTGTTTGATCGGCCAGCCTCCCCCCGCGGGGAGGAGCCGGTAGATCACGATCTGTTGTCCCCCTGCCCCAGGGCAGGGGATGGCGGTACGTCTACCGCTTGGGAGCGATGTTAAATTTCTTTCTGATACTTTTTCTTTCAACAAAAAGTATCAAATGGCCTCCAGGTACCGGTCCAGGTTCTCCAGCCCGATCTTCAGTGCCAGGACAGGATGGGATCCTCCAGTCCCTCAAACTCGATGGCCTCAAAGCCCAGCTCCGCAGCCTTTTTTTCGCAGTCCAGCGCAGTCCAACTGCATCATGCCGTCGGGGCCCATGAGTCCTGCGAAGCGATAGGAACTGACCTCCGGCTTCATCAGTCCTCACCGCCCAACATCACTTCGTGGCCAGTGGCCGCGGAGCGGTAGATGGCGTCCAGAATCTCCATCAGTGTGACTCCGTCCTCTGCCGGGGCCCGGCAGGGGAC
>CANQCS010000041.1 GCA_947589745.1 uncultured Oscillospiraceae bacterium | reverse complement strand
CTGATGTTCGTGCTCTCCGCGTTCATCTCCGCCATCGGCCCCGGCCACATCGCCGCCGGCATCCTGATGACCACCTTCGCCATGTATCTGGCCTTTGAAATGGGCATCAACCCCTGGGTCACCGCCCTCTTCGCCAAGCTGGGCGCCAACGCCGGCTGTGCTTCCCCCCTGTCCCTGACGGGCATCCTGGCCAAGGAGCTCAGTGAGCCCATGGGCTACAGCGGCTTCGGCCTCCACCTGTTCCTGTCCACCCTGCTCTCCGGCTTTGTGTTCACCCTGATCATCTACATCGGCTCCAAGAGCTACAAGGTCAAGGCCGACAACCCCCTGAAGTGGTCCCAGATCCCCAAGTTCAACCGCAACCAGAAGCTGACCATGGCCGCCATCGTCATCATGGTCATCTGCTGCATCGGCTTCAAGCTGGACACCGGCCTCTTCGCCTTCATCATGGCCGCCATCCTGATCCTCCTGGGCGCCGCCGACGAGAAGGCCGCCATCAAGGGCATCCCCTGGGGCACCCTCATCATGATCTGCGGCGTGGGCTCCCTGGTCAGCGTCATCGACAAGCTGGGCGGCATCACCATGATCTCCGACTTCCTCACCGGCCTCATGGGCGAGCACACCGCGGTGCCCATCATGGCCGCCACCTCCGGCATCCTCTCCTGGGTCAGCTCCACCACCGGCGTGGTCATGCCCGCCCTGTTCCCCATCGCGGACCAGGTGGCCCAGCAGTTCAGCGGTGTCAACTACGTGGAGCTCATCTCCGCCATCACCGCCACCTCCTTTGCCGCGGCCATCAGCCCCCTGTCCACCGGCGGCGCCATCATCATGAGCTCCTACTCCGCCTCCAAGGAGACCACCAACGCCGAGATGAACAAGCTCTTCAAGAACCTGTTCCTCCTCTCCGTGGCCAACGTGCTGGTGAATGTGCTCATGGCGGCCGTGGGCGTGTTCAGCCTGGGCGGACTGTTCACCTGATCTTTTCCTGAAACGGAAAAGGCATCCCCCGGTACTTTTCCCTGCGGGTCTCCGGAACCGGCAAGGAATGGTATAAAACTCCCCTTTCTCAATGGGAGCGCCGGGTCGCTCGTCTCAAGCGTCTCATCCCCGGCGTTCCCGCGTCTCAGGCAGAGGGCGGAGGATCACTCAGATCCTTCGCCCTCTCATACTTTTTCTTGAAAGAAAAAGTATCAAAAAGAACTTTACTATCGCTCTCGAAGCGCTGCGATACCTGCATTTCCCACACGGTAACGTAACATACTTCTAATGGGAGAATCGTATCATTCTATTTTCTGAAAAAGGAGCAGCCCCTCCCGGAAAAAGACTTTCGAGAAATTCAAAAGAGGTACTTGCCTCCGGGCTGCAATTCGTGTATGCTGGTCCGGAAGAGAGCTTTCGTTGCGGGAAGCCGCCAAGATGGCCGCGGCCGGCAGACGATCCAGGAGGAAACGCAATGGCAGAGACACGCGGGAACGGCCCCGGAGGGGAGCCGGCGGCAAAGCGGCGGTGCAGGAGGTGCCTGCAGGAGGAGTTCGACCAGGAAACCTACATCAGAACGCTGAAGGAGCACATCGAGCGCACCCCGGCGCGGGAGCGGACGCCGGAGGCGGACTACGCCCGGCGGCTGGAGACGTGCAAGGCCTGCAATTTTCTGGAGGCGGGGACCTGCATGGCTTGCGGGTGTTACGTGGAGCTGCGGGCGGCGTCCCGGCGGGGACGGTGTCCCTATAAAAAGTGGTGACAGGGAGGAGACAGTCATGACACCGGAACAGAAGAGCCGTAACAGGATGGACAAAAACGCATTCGCGCCCACGCCCCCGATGGGCTGGAACAGCTACGACTACTACGACACCACGGTGACCGAGGCCCAGGTGAAGGCCAACGCGGACTATATGGCGGCCCACCTGAAGGAATACGGCTGGGAGTACGTGGTGGTGGATATCCAGTGGTACGCCCGCCGCCCCAACGCCCGGCGGGAGCGGTACCAGTACCTTCCCTTCGGGGAACTGGCCATGGACCAGTGGTCCCGGCTGCTGCCGGACCCGGAGCGGTTCCCCAGCAGCGCGGGCGGGGCCGGATTCAGGCCCCTGGCGGACTATATCCACAGCCTGGGGCTGAAATTCGGCATCCATATCATGCGGGGCATCCCCCGCGCCGCCGCCCACCGCCGGGGCCGGATCAAGGACTGCGGCCTGACGGCAGACGAGATCGCGGACCCCGCCTCCGTCTGCCAGTGGAACCCGGATATGTACGGCGTCCGGGACTGCGAAGCCGGACAGGCCTACTACGACTCCCTCCTGGAGCTGTACGCCGCCTGGGGCGTGGACTACATCAAGTGTGACGACATCTGCAACTCGGACAATCTGGTGCCCTCCAGTCCCCGGTCCTATGCCGGGCGGCATGAGATTGAGATGCTCCACCGGGCCATCCGGCGGTGCGGGCGGCCCATCGTGCTGTCCCTGTCGCCGGGCCCGGCCCTCATCGACAAGGCCTGGCACTACGCCAGGTACGCCAATCTGTGGCGCATCACCAACGATATGTGGGACAGCTGGGAGGACGTAAAGGCCATGTTCGCCCGCTGTGAGCTGTGGCAGGACCACGTCCGCCCCGGCTGCTACCCGGACTGCGACATGCTGCCCCTGGGCACCATTGGCAAGAGATTCGGGGAGGAGCGGCAGACCCGCCTGACACGGGACGAGCAGCGGACCATGATGACCCTGTGGTGCATCTTCGGTTCCCCGCTGATGCTGGGGGCGGAGCTGACCAGGCTGGACGCCTGGACGCTGTCCCTGCTGACCAATCGGGAGGTGCTGTCCCTGCTGCCGCCGGAGAACCGGCGCCGGCAGGTGTGCCGCGATCCGGACCGGGCGGTGTGGGTGTCTGTGCGCGCGGACGGCAGCGCCGCCTATGCCGCCCTGTTCAACCTGTCCGATGAGGCGCGTGAGGTCGCGCTGGACCTGGACGAGCTGGGGCTGGACGGCGGCGCGGTCCAGGCGGTGGAGGTGTGGACTGGCGAGGCCGGGGAGACCGGTGGCAATACGCTGAGGGCCTGTCCCGCGCCCCACGGCTGTAAGCTCTACCGGCTGGTGCCTGTCCATCCGGCGGGATCGACGGAAGAAAAGAGTGAAAAAGCATGATGGATAGAGACAACAAGAAGGGGCCCGCCGCCGTCCAGGTCCGGGGCGCACGGGTCCACAACCTGAAAAATATCGACGTGGATATCCCCCTGGGGAAGATCGTGGGCATCGCCGGGGTGTCCGGGTCGGGGAAGTCCTCCCTGGCCCTGGGGGTGCTGTACGCCGAGGGCTCCCGGCGGTATCTGGAGTCCCTGTCCACCTACACCCGGCGGCGCATGACCCAGGCGGCCGCCGCCCAGGTGGACGAGGTGCGGTACATCCCCGCCGCCCTGGCCCTCCACCAGCGGCCCGGCGTCCCCGGCATCCGCAGCACCTTCGGCACCTCCACGGAGCTGCTGAACAGCCTGCGGCTCATGTTCTCCCGGCTGGCCTCCCACCGCTGCCCCAACGGGCACTACGTGCCGCCCACCATGGACGTGGCCGCCGGGCAGGACTTCTTCTGCCCCGTGTGCGGGGAGAAGGTGCTGGCCCCCGGCGCGGAGATGCTGGCCTTCAACAGCCAGGGGGCCTGCCCCACCTGTGAGGGCACCGGCGTGGTCCGCACCGTGGACGAGACCACCCTGGTCCCCGACGAGTCCCTGACCATCGACCAGGGGGCGGTGCTGCCCTGGCAGACCCTGATGTGGTCTCTGATGAAGGATATCGCCCGGGAGATGGGGGTCCGCACCGACGTGCCCTTCCGGGAGCTGACGGAACAGGAGCGGGATATCGTGTTCCACGGCCCCGCGGTGAAGAAGAACATCATCTATCAGAACAAGACCAGCGGCGCGGCGGGGGATATGGATTTCACCTACTTCAACGCCACCTACACCGTGGAGAACGCCCTGAGCAAGGTCAAGGACGAGAAGGGCATGAAGCGGGTGGAGAAGTTCCTGAAGCAGGAGGTGTGTCCCGACTGCGGCGGCACCCGCCTGTCCGAGGCGGCGAGGGCTCCCCGGCTGCGGGGCATCTCCCTGGCGGACGCCTGCCGGATGACCCTGGCGGAGCTCATCGGCTGGGTGGACGGGGTGCCCGCCTCCCTGCCTCCGGAGATGCGCTCCATGGCGGAGAGCATCTGCGAGGCGTTCCAGAACACGGCCAAGCGGCTGGTGGACCTGGGGCTCAGCTATCTGACTCTGGACCGGGCGTCCTCCACCCTGTCCACCGGGGAGCGGCAGCGGGTCCAGCTGGCCCGGGCGGTCCGCAACCGCACCACCGGGGTGCTCTACGTGCTGGACGAGCCCTCCATCGGCCTGCACCCCTCCAACCTGGAGGGCCTCACCGGCGTCATGGACGACCTGGCCGCCGACGGCAACTCCATCGTGCTGGTGGACCACGACGTGAACGTCCTCACCCACGCGGACTGGCTCATCGAGCTGGGCCCCGAGGCCGGGGCGGGCGGCGGCACCGTCATCGCCCAGGGGACCGTGCCCGAGGTCACCGATGATCCAGCCTCCAAGATCGGGCCTTTCCTGGCTCCAGACACCAGGACTAAACTCCGGGACCGCACGGATAAGTCCGACCTGTTCGCTCTGGGGACGGTCACCATGTCCACCGGCCCCATCCACACGGTGAAGCCGCTGACGGTGTCCTTCCCCAAGGGGCGGCTGTCGGTGGTCACTGGCGTGTCCGGCTCCGGCAAGACGACGATGATATTGGAGAGCTTGGTCCCGGCCCTGGCGGCCGGCGCGGCGGGGAAGCCCCTGCCCGCCCACGTGAAGTCCATCGACGCCCCCGGCATCCGCCACGTGAAGCTCATCGACGCCACTCCCATCGGCATCAACATCCGCTCCACCGTGGCCACCTATGCCGACGTCCACGACGAGCTGCGGAAGGTATACGCAAAGACCCCGGACGCAAAGGTCCGGGGTCACAAGGCCGGCGATTTCTCCTATAATACGGGCTCTCTCCGCTGTCCCACCTGCGATGGCACGGGGTCCATCAGCCTGGATGTGCAGTTTTTGCCGGACGTGGACATCCCCTGTCCCGACTGCGGCGGCTCCCGGTACAGCCGGTGGGCCTTCGACGTGCGGCGGGAAAACCGGGACGGCACCCGGCTGTCCCTCCCCGAGCTGATGGCCATGAGCGTGGACGAGGCGCTGGTGGCCTGCGGCGATCTGAAGACGGTGTACAACCGGCTCCTGGTGCTCCACGACGTGGGGCTGGGATATCTGACCCTGGGGGAGCAGACGCCGGGCCTGTCCGGCGGCGAGGCCCAGCGGCTGAAGCTGGCCAGCGAGATGGGCCGGGGCCAGGAGGACTCCCTCTTCGTCTTCGACGAGCCCACCATCGGCCTGCACCCCCTGGACGTGAAGTCCCTGATGACGGTGTTCCAGACGCTGATCGACAACGGGGCCACGGTCATCGTCATTGAGCACGACCTGGATGTGATCCGCAGCGCCGACTACGTGGTGGACATGGGCCCCGGCGGCGGGGAGGACGGCGGCAGGATCGTGGTGTGCGGCACCCCGGAGGACATCCGGGCCTGCGGCGAGAGCGTCACGGGCCGGTACCTCTGACCGCGCTGCCCGGGAGCGGTCAGAGGACGGTGTTGCTCTGCCGGCCCTCCATCCAATCGGCCAGATTCTGGAACACGATCTCCGCCCGCAGGCTCATGGACTCCCTGGTGGCAAAGGCCACGTGGGGCGTCACCAGGACGTTGGGGGCGTGGAGGATGGGGGAGGCGGGGTCCAGCGGCGGCTCCCGGTCGAAGACGTCGATGCCCGCCCCGGCGATGACGCCCTTCTCCAGGGCTTCGGCCAGGTCCGCCTCCACCACCACCGGCCCCCGGGCCGCGTTGATGAGCAGGGCGGTGGGCTTCATCATGGCCAGCTCCTTGGCGTCGATGAGGCCACGGGTGGAGTCGTTCAGCGGACAGTGGAGGACCACAATGTCCGACTCCCGCAGCAGCTCCTCCCGGGTGACCTGCCGGACATAGTCCGGGGCGTTCTCGTGGTGGGTACGGCTGTTGGCCATGATGCTGGCGCCAAAGGCGTGGAACAGCTGGGCGGTGCGGCTGCCGATCTTGCCCAAGCCGATGATGCCCACAGTCTTGCCCTTGATCTCCCAGCCCACCAGGCCGTCCTTGGTGCCGCCCGCCCGGCAGCGGTCCTCCACCTGGCGCACGTTCCGGGCCAGGGACAGCGCCATCCCCAGCACCAGCTCGGCCACCGCCTCGTTGGAGTAGCCGGAGGCGTTGCTGACGGCGATGCTCCGTTCCCTGGCGGCCTCCAGCCCCACGTGGTCCACGCCGGTGAAGGCCACGTCGATGAATTTCAGTTTAGGGCAGGCGCGGAGCACGTCCGCGGGCATGGGCATGTTGGCCAGGATCATCACATCGGCATCCCTGGCCTCCTCCACCAGTCTGGCGGGGTCGGTAGTTTTGGCGTACTCGGTGAAGACCACGCCCTTCTCCTCAAACGGCTTTTTCCTCCGGGCCAGCTCCCCGGCGGAAACGCCCAGGGATTCCATGATGACAACGTTCATTTCGATTACCTCCGCAAATAAAATGAGTCCGGGTTCCTGCTACTATTTTACAACGGGACCGGACTTTTGCAAGAGGTTTGTTTTCCGCCGGAGGGAGTTTTGCCCCGGCCGCATCGGAGGCGGGCGGTCCCGTTGGAAGAAATTCCCCGAAAAGATTTAAAACTTTCGTAACAACCGGCGCTGGTTTTGTTAACAACCCGTGGGTAATATTAATCTTGCAAGTGACAAGACTTCTTTTTCATCTGATCCTCCAAACCATAGGGAAACCGGGAGCCGGAAGGTTCCCGGTTTCTCTATCCGTATGTCCGCAAAAACATCTTGCTTGTATCCCCCCGGGGGGATATAATAGCGGTATGTGATCCCACCACGCACATCATCAGAAAAGGAGAACGAACATGGAAAAAGCGAAAGTTTACTTCACCCCGGATCTCACGCCGGAGGCGCTGCAGAAGATCTACCACGCCCTGGGCGTGGAGCTGAAGGGCAAGGTGGCGGTAAAGATCTCCACCGGCGAGCCCGGCGGACACAACTTCCTCCAGCCCGCCCTCATTGCCCCGCTGGTCAATGAGCTGAAAGGCACCATCGTGGAGTGCAACACCGCCTATCCCGGCCGCCGGGACACCAGTAAGGCCCACTGGCAGACCTTCAAGGACCACGGCTTTCTGGACATCGCCCCCTGCGACCTGATGGATGAGAAGGGCGACATGGCCCTGCCGGTCACCGGCGGGTACCACCTGAAGGAGAACTACGTGGGTGTCAATCTCCAGAACTACGACTCCGTCCTCATGCTGTCCCACTTCAAGGGCCACCCCATGGCGGGCCTGGGCGGCGCGCTGAAGAACATGTCCATCGGCGTGGCCTCCAGCCGGGGCAAGCAGCACATCCACGTCTCCGGCACCGGCGGCACCACCTTCAAGGAGCTGATGACCGCCGACCACGACAGCTTCCTGGAGTCCATGGCCGACGCGGACCAGTCCGTGATGGCCTACATGGGCCGGGAGAACATCGTGTATATCAACGTGGCCAACCGGCTCAGCGTGGACTGCGACTGCTGTGAGGCCCCGGCGGACCCGGAGATGGCGGATATCGGCATCTTCGCCTCCCTGGACCCGGTGGCAGTGGACCAGGCCTGCGTGGACGCGGTGTACGCCTCCCAGGACCCCGGCAAGAAGGCCCTGATCGAGCGGATGGAGAGCCGCAACGGCATCCACACCATCGAGGCCGCCGCCAAGCTGGGCCTCGGCACCCGGGAGTACGAGATCGTCAACATCTGACCGGCAACAGCATTTCCAAGGGCATAGCAGGGGAGGGGCCGCGGCGCTGGACCGCGGCCCCTCCCGATTTTCGGGCAGCCCCCTTCGCATTTTGGACCGGCGACAAACCGCCTCTTGCCATTTCCCATATTTCGCGGTATAATTAAACTGATATTTTATGGAAATATAAGGAGAATCCACTTTGGACAGAACGCAAATCGTGATCCCTGCCGCGGACATGGAGCGGCAGAGGGAATATACCGCCCGTCTGGCAGGCGTCTTGGCCCGGCCGGACCGGGCCCCGATGGCCCTGGTGGACACCTACGGCTGCCAGCAGAACGTGGCGGACAGCCAGCGCATCATGGGAATGCTCCGGGAGATGGGCTGTGGATTTACCGAGGATCCCGGCCGGGCGGACATCATCGTCATCAACACCTGCGCCATCCGGGAGAACGCGGAGAAGAAGGTCTTCGGCCTCCTGGGCCAGCTCACCCACGCGAAGGAGAAAAACCCGGACGTGGTCATCTGCCTCTGCGGCTGCATGGCCCAGCAGGAGGTGGTGGCGCGGAAGGTGAAGGCGTCCTACCGCCATGTGGACCTGGTGTTCGGGCCCCAGGCCCTGTGGCGGTTCCCGGAGCTGCTGTATGAGACGGTGTCCGGCCGCCGCCGGGTGTTCTCCATCCGGGACGAGCACGGCTCCATCGCCGAGGGGATGCCGGTGGTCCGGGAGAGCGCGGTGAAGGCGTGGGTCTCCATCATGTACGGCTGCAACAACTTCTGCTCCTACTGCATCGTGCCCTATGTCCGGGGCCGGGAGCGGAGCCGGGAGAGCGCGGCCATCCTGGCGGAGGTCCGGGAGCTGGTGGAGGCGGGGTACAAGGAGATCACCCTCCTGGGCCAGAACGTGAACTCCTACGGCAAGGACCTGGCGGAGCCCATGGACTTCGCGGACCTGCTCAGCGAGATCGACAAGATCCCCGGCGACTATCTGATCCGCTTCATGACCAGCCACCCCAAGGACGCGGGGCAGAAGCTCTTTGACACCATGGCCCGGTGCGGGCACGTGGCCAAGCAGCTCCACCTGCCGGTCCAGTCCGGCAACAGCCGGGTGCTGAAGGAGATGAACCGGGGGTACACCCGGGAGACGTACCTGGAGAAGGTGCGCTATGCCCGGAGCGTCATGCCGGAGCTGGTGCTGACCAGCGACATCATCGTGGGCTTTCCCGGCGAGACCGAGGCGGAGGCCATGGACACACTGTCCCTGATCGAGGAGGTGCGCTACGACGCGCTGTTCACCTTCATCTTCTCCCCCCGCCCCGGCACCCCGGCGTCCCGGATGCCGGACCCGGCCAGCCGGGCGGAGAAGCAGGTGTGGTTCGAGCGCATCCTGGACGCCCAGAACCGGATCTCTGGGGAGCTCCACCGGGGGTATGTGGGCCGGACGGTCCGGGTCCTGGTGGACGGCGAGAGCGGCGACCCGGCGTGGCCGCTTTCCAGCCGCACCAACGGCGGGCGGCTGGTACACCTGAAAGGGGATACTGCCCTCGTCGGGCAGTATGCCGGCGTAAAAATCGTTGACAGCAACACATGGGCCTTATTTGGAGAGGTGTGAGGGGGCTCCGCCCCCACCGGGTCAGTAGGCACCCCCAGGCGGGGTGCGGCCCCTGGTTACTTTTCCCCCGTGGGAAAAGTAACCAAAAGCACGTTTAAGAAAACCAGGAATGGTTTTCTTAAAAATCTTTCCTTATTTTTTGTTCTTGTTTTGCGCTCGCCCTGCGGCTGGTTTGGTCTAAACCGGACCGCGTCCCGTGTATAGGGCGAAGCGGCTGTTTCAGTATGTCCCCAAGGAGATCCTGCTGCGGCGCAAGTTTCGCCGCTTGGGGCGGCGAAACCGGAACATCGGGTGCGCTGGTCGTTTTACGTTATCCGACTGCTTCCTGCTCCGTTCCACTACGCACAGGACAGATTTCCGTCTACGGCCCGATACGAAACATTCACCAATTGCGTAGTGGAACGGAGCAACCAGCAGTCGGACTACGGAAAAACAAGGGGGCACTCCCGATGAATGCTTTCCCTGGCCCCTAGTTCCACCATCCAACTGCCCTTAACGTCAACCCCAGGGATTCTTAAGGGGCGCCAGCCCCTTAAGCAATTTTTTGGTTACTTTTTGTTTGCACAAAAAGTAACCCAGGGTCAGCAGGGACCGAAGGTCCCTACCAACCCTCCCAGGGGGCGGAGCCCCCTTAGAATCTTCTAGATGAGAAATTTAAGAAGTGAGGATGCCGACGATGCCAGAGCTCACCCCTATGATGCGCCAGTATCAGGAGATCAAGCAACAGAATAAGGATGCCATCCTCTTTTTCCGCCTTGGCGACTTCTACGAGATGTTCGACGAGGACGCCAAGCTGGCCAGCCGGGAGCTGGACCTGACCCTCACCACCCGCGACCGGGGCAAGGACAAGGAGGACCAGGTCCCTATGTGCGGCGTCCCCTACCACTCCTGCGACGGCTACATCGCCCGCCTTATCGCCAAGGGATACAAGGTCGCCATCTGCGAACAGATGGAGGACCCCGCCCTGGCCAAGGGACTGGTGAAGCGGGACATCATCCGCGTCGTCACCCCCGGCACCGTGGACGCCTCCATGCTGGAGGGCGCCCAGGCCAACTACATCTGCGGCATTTTCCTGGATGAGGACCACGCCGGCGTCACTTTCTGCGACGTCACCACCGGCAAGACCCACGCCACCGCCTTCTCCGGCCCGGAGCGGCTGGAGCACGTGATGAACGAGCTGGGCCGGTTCAGTCCCACCGAGGCGGTGCTGAACACCGCCGCCTTCCAGCAGAGGGCCCTCACGGACCTGCTCCGGGAGAAGTTCAACTGCCGCGCCGAGAACTACGGCAATCAGCCCTTTCAGCTGGACGCCGCCCTCCGGCGGGTGGAGAAGCAGTTCGGCCGGGAGGCCGCGTCCAATCTGCCTGCCTCCAACCCCGCCGCCGTCATGGCCCTGGGCGGCCTGCTCCAATACCTGTATGAGACCCAGAAGACGGACCTGAGCCATATCCGGGACCTGGAATACTACGAGCAGGGCCGGTTCATGGAGCTGGACCTGACCGCCCGCCGGAACCTGGAGCTCACCGCCACCCTGCGGAGCAAGGAGAAACGGGGCTCCCTCCTGTGGGTCCTGGACAAGACCAAGACCGCCATGGGGGGACGGCTGCTGCGCTCCTGGCTGGAGCGCCCTCTCCTGTCCGTGGTGGCCATCAACCGCCGCCTCCGGGCAGTGGACGCCCTGGTGAAGAACGCCATGGACCGGGACGAGCTGATCCTGGCCCTCACCGGCATCAACGACATGGAGCGCCTCCTGGGCCGGGTGGTGTACGGCAGCGCCGGGGGCCGGGACATGGCCTCCCTCCGCGCCTCCCTGGAGAAGCTGCCGGAGCTGAAGGCCCGGCTGGCCCCCTTCACTGCCGGGCGGCTGGGGGAGCTGGCCCAATCCCTGGACACCCTGGAGGACGTGCACGACCTGTTGTGCCGGGCCATCGTGGACGATCCGCCTTTCTCCGTCCGGGAGGGGGGCTTCATCCGGCCCGGCTATGACGCGGAGGTGGACCGCCTCCACGACATCCTCAAGGGCGGCAAGGGCGTCATCGCCGAGGTGGAGGCCCGGGAGAAGGAGAAGACCGGCATCAAGACCCTGAAGGTGGGTTACAACAAGGTCTTCGGCTACTACATCGAGGTCAGCAAGTCCTACTACGACCTGGTCCCGGCAGACTACATCCGCAAGCAGACCCTGGCCAACTGCGAGCGCTTCATCACCCAGGAGCTAAAGGACCTGGAGCACACCATCCTCACCGCCAGCGACCGGGTGGTGGCGCTGGAGTATGAGCTCTTCACCAAGCTCCGGGAGACCGTTTCCGCTCAGAAGGACCGCATCCAGGCCGCCGCCTCCGCCATCGCGGAGCTGGACGCCCTGTGCTCCCTGGCTGCCGTGGCGGTGCGGAACGGCTATTGCTGCCCCACCGTGGATGAGGGCGGCGTCATTGAGATCCACGACGGCCGCCACCCGGTGGTGGAGCGGGTATTGAAGGACACCCTCTTTGTCCCCAACGACACCTACATGGGGGAGCAGGAGAACCGGGTGGCCATCATCACCGGCCCCAATATGGCCGGCAAGTCCACCTATATGCGGCAGGTGGCCCTCATCACCCTCATGGCCCAGATCGGCTCCTTCGTCCCCGCCAAGGCGGCCCGCATCGGCATCGTGGACCGCATCTTCACCCGCATCGGCGCCAGCGACGACCTCTCCGCCGGACAGTCCACCTTCATGGTGGAGATGACGGAGGTGGCGGATATCCTGAAGCACGCCACCAGCCGCAGCCTCCTGATCCTGGACGAGATCGGCCGGGGCACCAGCACCTTTGACGGCATGAGCATCGCCCGGGCGGTGCTGGAGCACTGCGCGGACAGGAAGAAGCTGGGGGCCAAGACCCTCTTCGCCACCCACTACCACGAGCTCACCGAGCTGGAGAACACCCTGCCAGGCGTAAAGAATTTCAATATCGCCATCCGCAGCCGGGGGGAGGACCTGATCTTCCTGCGGAAGATCGTCCCCGGCGGGGCGGACAAGAGCTACGGCATCGAGGTAGCCAAGCTGGCGGGCCTGCCGGACACGGTGGTGCGCAAGGCCCGGAGCATCCTGAAGCAGCTGGAGAGCCAGGCGGGCCGCCCGGCTCCCCTGCTGGCCGCGCCCAAGGAGGATCAGGTGTCCATGCAGGCCCTGGGGGAGGCGGAGGTCATAGACCGGCTCCGCCGGACCCAACCGGACACCCTGACGCCTATTGAGGCGATGGGGCTGCTTTATGAGCTGAAGCAGAAGCTTCAATAAAGACTGGGGGTGTGGGGGCTCCGCCCCCACCAGGTCTGATGTGCACCCCCGATGGGTGCACCCCCTGGGTTACTTTTCCCCCGTGGGAAAAGTAACCAAAAGCACGTTTAAGAAAACCAGGTATGGTTTTCTTAAAAATCTTTCCTTAATTTTTTGTTTAGTTTTGCGCTCCACCTTTGGTGGGTTTGGCCTAAACTGTTCTTGCTCCCGTGTATGGGGCGAATCGGCTGTGGGGAGTATGTCCCCAAGGAGATCCTGCTGCGGCGCAAGTTTCGCCGCTTGGGGCGGCGAAACCGGACATTGGGTGCGCTGGTCGGTTTTGTTGACCGACTGCGTCCTGCTCCGTTCCACTACGCGCAGGACAGATTTCCGTATACGGCCCGAAACGAAACATTCATCAATTGCGTAGTGGAACGGAGCAACCAGCAGTAAGAATACGGAAAACAAACCAGCACCCCCGATGAATGCTTTCTCTGGCCCCTAGTTCCATCATCCATCTGCCCTTAACCGTCATCCCCAGGGATTCTTAAGGGGCCCCAGCCCCTTAAGCAATTTTTTGGTTACTTTTTGTTTGCACAAAAAGTAACCCAGGGTGAGGCAGGGACCGGAGGTCCCTACTAAGCCCGGTAGGGGGGCGGAGCCCCCTATTTGCCAGAAAAGGAGTTCTGACCATGCCTGTTGCTAAACAGAAAAAGAGAAATAAGTTGCTTTGGGCAGCAATGATCCTTGTTGCGGCCCTGGCCGCGCTCCTGATCGCGGCCAGCAATTACCTTGTGACGTTTTCCATCGCCCGGAAGGGTGATGTGCAAAGCAACGTGGCCCCTGCGTCTACCGTCTCGGCGGACAACCAGGCGGCGGTGGACCGCAACTATGCGCTCCTGGAGGAGCAAAAAGACCAATGGCTGGCCACGGTGTCCGCCGAGGACGCCTCCATCCTCTCGGACGACGGCCTGCGGCTGGTTGCCGACGTCTACCGGACGGCGGAGCCCTCCCACCGCTGGGCCATCGTGATCCACGGCTACACCAGCCAGAAGGAGCACGTCCTGACCACCGCCGCAGCCTTCGGCCTCAGAGGCTACAACATCCTGACCCCGGACATGCGCGCCCACGGCGAGAGCGAGGGCGACTACATCGGCATGGGCTGGCTGGACCGCCGAGACGTGATCGGCTGGATCGATTGGGTCCTGGAGCAGGACCCGGAGGCGGAGATCGTCCTCCAGGGCGTGTCCATGGGCGGCGCCACGGTGATGATGACCGCCGGGGAGGCGGACCTGCCCGCCGCCGTCAAGGGCGTCGTGGAGGACTGCGGCTACACCTCTGTCTGGGATATCTTCTCCGACGAGCTCCGCTATCTTTTCTACTTGCCTGACTTCCCCATCCTGTATACCACGGAGCTGTTCGCCCAGCTTCGGGCGGGCTACGGGTTCCATGAGGCCTCCGCCCTGGAGCAGGTGAAGAAGTGCCGGGTCCCCATCCTGTTCATCCACGGCGGAGAGGACAACTTTGTCCACACCGAGATGGTCTATGAGCTCTACGACGCCTGCGCCTCCCCCAAGGATATCCTGGTCATTGAGGGCGCGGGACACGGGCAGGCGTCCAGCCTGGACCCGGAGCGGTACTTTGACACGGTGTTTGACTTTCTGGCCCGGGAGTGCGGCCTGGATTGACGCCGCATCCCAAGGAGCAAAGGAGTGGAATCTATGCCACACATTCAGCAGTTATCTCCCCATGTCGCCGACCTGATCGCCGCCGGCGAGGTGGTGGAGCGCCCCGCCAGCGTGGTGAAGGAGCTGGTGGAGAACGCCGTGGACGCCGGCGCCACCGCTGTGGCGGTGGAGATCCAGAACGGCGGTATGAGCCTCATCCGCGTCACCGACAACGGCTGCGGCATCGCCCCCCAGGAACTGCCCACCGCCTTTCTTCGCCACGCCACCAGCAAGCTGCGGGAGGCCGGGGACCTGGCCGCCATCGGCACCCTGGGCTTTCGCGGCGAGGCCCTGGCGGCCATCTCCGCCGTGAGCCGCCTGGACGTGTTCACCCGGCAGAAGGGAGACCCCCTGGGCGCGTCCCTCCACCTGGAGGGCGGCGTCCCCGGCGCGGTGGAGGAGGCGGGGTGCCCGGAGGGCACCACCTTCGTGGTCCGGGACCTCTTCTACAACACCCCCGCCCGGCTGAAATTTATGAAGACCGACAGCGCCGAGGCCTCCGCCGTGGGTACTATGCTCCAGCAGCTGGCCCTGAGCCGGCCGGATATCTCCATCCAGTACCTCCGGGACGGCAGGGAGGAGCTCCACACCCCCGGCGACGGCAGACTGCTCTCCGCCATCTACGCCGCACGGGGCCGGGAGTTCGCCAAGAGCCTGACGCCCGTGGAGGGCGGGGGAGAGGGCATCCTGGTCCGGGGCTTTGTGACGGAGCCCCTGGCGGGGCGGGGGACCCGGGCCTTTCAGACCTTTTTCTGCTGCGGCAGAATGATCAAATCCCCTCTGCTCACCGCCGCCCTGGAGGAGGCCTACGCCAACCGGCAGATGAAGGGCAAGTTCCCCGGCTGCGTCCTCCACATCGACCTGCCTCTGCACCAGGTGGACGTGAACGTCCACCCGGCCAAGACGGTGGTGAAGTTCGTCAATGAGCGGGCGGTGTTCTCCGCCGTCCACCACGTGGTCCAGGACGCCTTGGACGGCGGGGCTGTCCCGGAGACGGCGAAGCCCGCCGCCGCGGTGACAAACCCGCGGAACGACTTCTACCAATCTATGGACGCCAAGACCTTTCGGGAGAAGTCCGCCGCGCCCCAGCCCGCCGCCCGCCCGGCGGCCAGCCGTATGCCCGGCTCGGAGCTGGGCGGCCGGGTGGTGTTTCAGGACGTGGCCCAGTCCCTGGCCCGGCGGAAGGAGGGACCGTCCCGGCAGGAGCCCCCGGCCCGGCCCTCCGGCTACACAGTCCGCACCATCGAGCCGTCTACTCCTGTATCTGAATCCGCGCCCCAGCCGTCTCCCACCCTAAAAGCACCGCCCAAGGCGGAGCAGCGCACGCCGGACCTGCCGGAGCAGACTACGTTCGCGCCGCAGCAGGCCGCGCCCTGGCGCTTTGCCGGAGAGGTGCTGCGGACCTACATCATCGCGGAGGACGGCGAGAACGTGTGGCTCATCGACAAGCACGCCGCCCATGAGCGCATCAACTTCGACCGCCTGAAGGCCAACGCCGAGCCCATCATGCGCCAGCAGCTCCTGGCACCCGCAACCGTGGAATTGCCTCAAGACCAATATGCGGCGCTGCTGGAGAACCTACCGCTGCTGGAGGAGTTCGGCTTTGAGGCGGAGGACTTCGGCGCGGGGTGCCTGATGGTCCGGGCCATTCCGTCGGAGATCGACGCCTCGCTGATCCAGGAGACGCTGGAGATGCTGGCGGACAAGCTGCTGACCGGCGGCAGCGCCGACCCGTCGGCGGCCCGGGACGCCATGCTGCATACGATGGCGTGCAAGGCCGCCATCAAGGGCGGGTGGAAGTCGGACCCCGCTGAGTTGAAAGCGCTGATCGCCAAGGTCCAGAGCGGGGAAGTACAATATTGCCCCCACGGGAGGCCGGTGAAGGTCAAACTTTCCAAGTATGACCTTGAAAAAATGTTTAAAAGGGCGTAAACTAGGGGGGACAGGGGGCGAAGCCCCCACGAATCCCTTTCCATCGATGGGGGCTCCGCCCTCACCGGGTCTGATTCGCCCCCCCCGGTGGGGCGCCCCCGGGGTTACTTTTCCCCCGTGGGAAAAGTAACCAAAAGCACGTTTAAGAAAACCATTGGTTTTCTTAAAAATCTTTCCTGAATTTTTTGCTTATGTTTGCGCTCCCCCTGCGGCTGGTCTGGCCTAAACTGAGCCGGATTCCGTGTATGGGGCGAAGCGGCTGTTTCAGTATGTTCCCAAGGAGAGTGAAGCGCTGGTGCAGGGGCTCATTGGGTGCGTTGGTCGTTTTGTGTTTGTCCAACTGCGTCCTGCTCCGTTCCACTACGCACATGACAGATTTCCGTATACGGCCCGACAAGAAACATCTGTCAATTGCGTAGTAGAACGGAGCAACCAGTAGTTGGACTACGGAAAAACAAACCAGCAGTACCGATGAAAGCTTTCCCTGGCCCCTAGTTCCACCATCCAACTGCCCTTAACCGTCATCCCCGAGGGATTCTTAAGGGGGCGGAAAGCCCCCTTAAGCGCACTTTTGGGTACTTTTCCTGCGAGGGAAAAGTACCCCAGGGTGCTGGCAAGCACTAAAAATATCTATAAGAGGTGGTAGGGGCCGGAGGCCCCTACTGAACAGCATTAGGGGGCTGCCGCCCCCACACCCCCCAGGGGCCGGAGGCCCCTCCGCAGCGAGGAGGTGCTCCCCTTGAACACAAACCGAGTCCTCTGTGTAGTAGGCCCCACCGCCTGCGGTAAAACAACGATGGGCGTTCTGCTGGCCCAGCAGCTGAGCGGCGAGGTCGTCAGCGTGGACTCCATGCAGATATACAGAGGAATGACCATCGGCACCGCCGCCCCCACGGGGGCGGAGATGCAAAACATCCCCCACCACATGGTGGCCGTGGCGGACCCCGCCGAAAACTGGTCTGTGGCCCGCTTTGCTGCGGAGGCGGACAACTGTGTCCAGGATATCCTGGACAGAGGAAAGCTCCCCATCCTGGTGGGCGGCACCGGGCTGTATCTGGACGCCGTGGTGGCGGGACGCACCTTTGCCTCCGGCGCCGCCGGTGGCGAGATCCGCCGGCAGCTCCAGGAGCGGCTGGAGGCCGCGGGCGCCGAGGCCCTGCTCTCGGAGCTGCGGCAGGTGGACCCGGAGGCCGCCGGGCGGCTGCACCCGGCGGATCACAAGCGCATCCTCCGGGCCCTGGAGGTCTATTATGAGACCGGGAAGACCATCTCCCAGCACGACCGGGAGACCCGGGCCCTCCCCAACAAATACGATGCCGTGTATATCGGCCTGGCCTTCCGGGAACGGGCGGATATGCGGACGCTCATCGACCGGCGGGTGGATGCCATGGTGGAGGCGGGGCTGCTGGATGAGGTCCGCGCCCTGCTGGACGCCGGGGTGCCCCGGTCCGCCACCGCCTTCCAGGCCATCGGGTACAAGGAGCTGCTGTCCTTCCTGGACGGGGAGTGCTCCCTGGAGGAGGCCGTGGAGGAGGTGAAGCTCCGCTCCCGGCAGTACGCCAAGCGGCAGCTCACCTGGCTGCGGCGAAATCCGGCCATCCACTGGATCCTCTGGGAAAAAGAGCGCGATTTTGCCCGCGCTCTCCAAATTGCGACAGAAATATGGACCGCCTCGGGGCTACAATAGTCCCGGAGCGGACAGGCCGTCCGCCCCTACTTATGAAAGAGAGGTAGACGACATGACAACAAAGAACCCCACCCTCCAGGACGTGTTCCTGGCCTCCGTCCGGCGCAGCGAGATCCCGGTCACCGTGTTCCTGGTGAACGGCTTTCAGATGCGGGGCGTCATCAGCGGCTTTGACGCCTTCACCGTGGTGCTGACCGCCGACGGAAAACAGAATCTGATCTACAAGCACGCCATCTCCACCGTCAGCCCCGCCCGGGGCGTGGAGCTGGACGCATGGGAGGCGACGCTGTAGATCTCCGCTGAGGAGTCTTACATATGAAATCTGGTACCCTTGCCACCCGGCTGATCCTGGCGGTGCTGTGTCTCGCCGTCGTTGTCTATTTCGGCGTCAACGTGGCCGCCTACTTTATGGACCCCTACACCACCACCATGGCCTACAGCTATGTCAGCGAGAACGCGGTGACAGTCTCCGGCTACGTGGTGCGGGAGGAGGAGGTCCTCTCCGGCGGCGGAGAGCGGGTCTACTCCCCCCGCAGCGAGGGGGAGCGGGTCAGCGCCGGCGGCACGGTGGCCCTGGTGTACCAGAGCGGACAGGCCCTGGAGGACGCCAACACCCTGCGGAGCCTGGAAAACCAGCTGGACCAGCTGCTCTACGCCCGGACCCTGGCCGCGGGCGCCCAGAGCACCGCGCGGCTGGACGACGAGATCAACTCCTCCCTCCTGGAGTTCCGCGCCGCCATGGCGGGCGGAGACCTGACCGCCGCCGGGGAGAGCGGGGACACCCTCCGCTCCGCCGTGCTCCGGCACAGCTACGCCTACTCCGGGACGGAGGAGCTGGAGGCCACCATCGCCAGCCTCCAGAGCCAGGTCAGCTCCCTGTCCGCCTCCGCCTCGTCGGGGGCCACCCGCATCACCGCGCCCAAGTCCGGGCTGTTCTCCAGCCTGGCGGACGGCTATGAGGCGGTGCTGCACCCGGATATGATCGAGTCCCTGTCCCCCACCACCTACCGCGCCATCACCCCCCAGCCGGTGTCCGGCAGCGTGGGGAAGATGGTTTACGGCAAGGACTGGTACTTCCTGACCCTGATGCGGGCCGAGGACGTGCGCCGCCTGGAGATCGGCGACACCATCACCCTCCGGTTCCAGAGCGGCCTGGACCGGGACGTGACCATGACCGTGAACTATATGAGCCCGGAGGACGGCGGCCAGCGAGTGGTGTCCTTCACCACGGACCGCTACCTCAACCTGACCACCCTCCTGCGGCGGCAGAACGCCCAGGTGATCTTCAACAGCTACTCCGGCATCCGCGTACCCCGCAGCGCCGTGCGCCTGGACCCCAGGCCCGTCACCGACGAGGAGGGGAACCCGGTGCTGGACGCCGGAGGCCAGGAGAAGACGGAGAACGTGACCTGTGTCTACTGCCTGTGGGGGACCACGGCCCGGCTGAAGCCGGTGACCATCCTCTGGCAGGAGGAGGAGTATATCCTGGTGACGCCGGACGAGGCGTACCTGAGCACCATTACATCGGCGGATACACAAGAGAGCCGCCGGCTGCGCCCCGGTGACGAGGTCATCACGGCGGCGGAGGATATCTATGACGGGAAGGTGATCCAATGACCAACATTGCGGAAAACATCCAGACCATCCGCGGCCGGATGGCGGCCGCGGCGAGACAGGCGGGCCGGGAGCCGGCGGAGATCATGCTGGTGGGAGCCAGCAAGATGAACGACGCCGCGGCCTGCCAGGCGGCCATCGCCGCCGGGATCGACGCCCTGGGCGAGAACCGGGTCCAGGAGATGACCGCCAAGCTGGCGGAGCACGCCTACGACGGCGCGCCCCTCCACTTCATCGGTCATCTCCAGCGGAACAAGGTCCGCCAGGTGGTGGGGACCGTGTCCCTCATCCACTCGGTGGGGTCTCTGGAGCTGCTGGCGGAGATCGACCGACAGGCGGAGAAGAGAGGCATTGTACAGGATATCCTGCTGGAAGTCAACATCGGCGGGGAGGAGAGCAAGAGCGGCTTTGACCCCGAGGAGGTCTATGCCGCCGCCGCGGAGGCCCGGAATTACGCCCACGTCCGGGTCCTCGGACTGATGACGATTCCCCCCGTGGAGCAGACGCCCCACGGAAATTTGCCGTATTTTGTAAAAATTCATCGTCTTTATGTTGACATAAGCAGAAATTTGTATGATAATACTTTTAAGTATCTCTCTATGGGCATGAGCGACGACTTTGAGGACGCTATCGCCGCCGGAGCGACCATCGTCCGCGTGGGCTCCGCCATCTTCGGCCGGCGCAGCTACCAATTATGATAGGAGGTTTTCCCCATGAGTTTCCTGGATAACATCAAAAAAATGATCAACCCCGTCAGCACCGAGGACGACGACTATGTCGAAGAGGGCTTCGATGATCAGGACTCCTCCCCGTTCGTGGATGAGCGCCCCCGGGGCTCGGACCGCATCAACCTGGACCGCAACCGGGGCAAGGTGGTGAACATCCACGCCACCACCCAGCTGAAGGTGGTGCTGGTCAAGCCGGAGCGCTTTGAGAACGCCAGCGAGATCGCCGACCACCTGAAGGACAAGCGCACCGTGGTGGTGAATCTGGAGTCTACCCACAAGGATATCGCCCGGCGCCTCATCGACTTCCTGTCCGGCGTGGCCTACGCCGGTGAGGGCAAGATCAAGAAGGTGGCCGCCAACACCTATATCATCACCCCCTATTCCGTGGATATCCAGGGGGACCTCATTGATGAATTAGAAAACAACGGCCTGTACTTCTGAGCCGCTAACACATAACAGGGAGGAACGCGCACTATGATGACTCCGCAGGAGGTCGCCGGCTGCACTTTTTCCAAGGCGATGATGGGCGGCTACAATATGGTGGCCGTGGACGATTTTTTGGACAAGCTGACAGAGGACTACACCACTCTGTACAATGAGAACGCCGCGCTGAAGTCCAAGCTGAAGGTGGTGGCGGACAAGCTGAAGGAATACCGGGACATGGAGGAGACCATGCGGGCGGCCCTGCTGACCTCCCAGAAGATGGCCAACTCCATTGTAGCCGAGGCGGAGCAGCGGCGGGACGCCCTGATCGCCGACGCCGCGGCGGCTGCCATGCGCCGCCTCAACGAGATCCGCGGGGAGCTGGAGCAGGAGGAGCAGCGCCTGAAGGACACCCGCGCCGAGGTGGACCGTCAGCTGGAGGCGGAGAGCAAGCGCCTGGCCGCCGGCCAGGAGCAGCTGCGGGCGTTCATCCGGGACGTCAGCGCCGTGTGCAACGGCCAGCTGGCCCTGCTGGACAAGCTGCCGGAGCTGCCGGTGGCGGTGGAGCAGCCTCTGCCCCCGGTGCCGGACCCGGCGCCCGTGGCCGCCGCGCCTGTGCCCCCCGCGCCGGTGGAGGAGATCCCCCCGGTGTTCGACGGCGCGCCGATGGAGGAGAGCGCCCCCGTGGACTTCCCGCCGGAGGCGGAGGAGGACGAGCCTCAGGAGCAGGAGGAGCAGCCAAAGCCGGTGCAGCCCCCCATCCCCATGGGGGACCGGGATATCGCCAAGGAGCTGGACGGCGTGTTCAGCTCTCTGGACGCGTCCGGCGGGCTGGGAACGGACCCCTTCGCGTCCGATGAGGACGACGAGGACGAGGAGGACAGCGCCGCCACCCGCGTCGTGAATCTGGACGACCTGCAGTTTGGCCGCAACTACAACAAAAAGTAATGAAAAAGGCGGCTGAGAGCCGCCTTTTTCCGTTTGCCGGGGAGGAAACGCTATGGAAGGACCTACCATTGTCGCCCTGCTGTACGACTTTGACAAGACCCTTTGCACCCAGGATATGCAGAACTATGCTTTCATCCCCAGCCTGGGCATGGCCCCCGGCGACTTCTGGGGCGAGGCCAACCGGTTCGGCTGGCGGGAGCACATGGACGGCATCCTGGCCTACATGTACACCATGGTCCGCAAGTGCCGGGAGCTGGACATCCCCCTGACCAGGGACAGCCTGCGCCGCTGCGGCCGCAGCATCAGCTTCTTCCCCGGCGTGCTGGACTGGTTCTCCCGCATCGACCGGTTCGGCACCCTGCTGGGGGTGCAGGTGGAGCACTACGTCATCTCCTCGGGCCTGCGGGAGATCATCGACGGCAGCGCCATCGCCGGAAACTTCAGGGAGATCTACGCCAGTGAGTTCTACTACGACGAGACGGGCCGGCCCGCTTGGCCCAAGCTGGCGGTGAATTTCACCAACAAGACCCAGTTCGTCTACCGCATCAACAAGGGCGTCCTGGACGTGGCGGACGACAGGACCCTCAACGCCTCCATGCCGGACGACAGCAAGCGGGTGCCCTTCACCAACATGATCTACCTGGGCGACGGCCTCAGCGACGTGCCCTGCATGAAGATGATGCGGGCCTACGGCGGGCAGGCCATCGCGGTGTACCAGGCCGTCAACCGCAAGGGCGTGGAGCAGCTCCTGGAGCAGGGGCGGGTGGACTTCATCTACCCCGCCGACTACCGGGAGGGCACGGAGCTGGAGATCACGGTGAAGAACATCATCCGGAAAATGGCCGTCAGCCAGCAGCTGGCCGACGAGAACGCCAGCCAGCTCCGCCGCATCCGTCGCCAGTGATCATCCTTTTTCTTGAAAGAAAAAGAATCAAAAAGAACTTTACTTTCGCTGCCGGGGCGCTGCGATGCCGAAATTTTCCGCACGGTGACGATCCATTGATCTAATCAAAAAGCAGTATAGAAATGCGTAAAGCAAAAGGGAACAGCCGGAAAGCTGTTCCCTTTTTTATTTTATCAAGCAGGACGGCGGATCATTTCATCAGATAATTCCGAACCAGCAGCTGCAGCAGCTCGTCCCGGTCCACCTTGCGGATCAAGGTGCGGGCCTGGTTGTGGTTGGTGATATAGGTCGGGTCCTCAGAGAGAATATAGCCCACGATCTGGTTGATGGGGTTATAGCCCTTCTCCTCCAGTGCCTGATAGACCGTCAGCATGATCCGATGGATCTCCGCGTCCTGATCAGCGACAAAGTCAAATTTGCGGGTAAATTCGTCCACTTCGGACACCACCTTTCCCAGAAATTATCTTCTAGTATACGCGATTTTTGGCGGTCTGTAAAGGGGAAAATGCGAATGTTACAGGAATGTAATAAATCGGCGCTTTTCCCCGTGGGACCGACGCTTACCGCAGCACAGCACCGCACTTTGCTTTCAGCGCATCCAGGATACTCTTCACATCCGCGTCCGCAGCTCCCCGGCCGGGACACAGTCCCGGCCGGGGACCCCTGGGCATTTTACTTGCGCGGCGGGAGTGAATCCCGCCTTGCGCCAAGGTTTTGCTGCGCAAAACGCTTGTACGCGGCTGACGCCGCGCCCCATCTGCGATGGGGCCCCGCGAGGAGGCGGAGCGTTTTACCGCAGCACAGCGCCACACTTTGCTTTCAGCGCATCCAGGATACTCTTCACATCCTGGTCCGCCTCCTCACCGGTGAGGCTGCGGTCGTCGGCGCGGAGCGCCAGGCTGAACGCCACGGACTTCTTGCCGATGGGGATGCCGGGGCCGCGGTAGATATCAAAGAGCGCCACGCTCTTGAGAAGGCCCTTGGCCCCCTCCTTGATGGCTTTCTCCAGGTCCCCCACGGTGACGGACTCATCGCACACCACGGCGATATCCCGGTCCACGCTGGGGTACTTGGGCAGGGACACATACTCGGCGTCGGGGCCTTTGCTCAGCAGGAGCTGGCCGAAGTCCAGCTCCGCGCAGTACAGCTCCGTGTCCACGCCATAGTTCTTCGCCACATTGGGGTGGATCTGTCCCAGGACGCCGATGTACCGGCCATCGGCGTGGACCTGGGCGCAGCGGCCCGGGTGGTAGGAGGGGTTCAAGCGGTCAGGGTCGAACTCCACGTCCTTGGCCCGGATGTCCCGCAGGATGGCTTCCACCACGCCCTTCATGGCGTAGAAGTCCATCCCCGCACCGTAGGCGCCCAGGGTGAGGACCTTGTTCTCCACGGCCAGGCAGTCGTTGGGGTCGGGCAGATAGACCCGGCCCAGCTCGTAGAGCTTCACGTTCTGGTTCCGGTAGTTGTAGTTCCGGGCCAGGATCTCCAGCATGGAGGGCAGGGTGGTGGTGCGCATGATGGAGGTGTCCTCGCCCAGGGGGTTCAGGATCTTGAAAGACTGCCGCCGGGGGGCGTCCGGGGCCCACAGGATCTTGTCATAGGCGGTGGGGGAGATGAAGGAGTAGGTGATGATCTCGTCGTACCCGCAGGCGCGGCAGACCTCGCCCAGCTTGTTCTCCAGCTTCTGCTCCGGGGAGTAGCCGCCCTGGGTGGTCTGGCCCCGCATGAGGGTGTTGGGGATGTTGTTGTACCCGTAGAACCGGGCCACCTCCTCCGCCAGGTCCGCCATGCGCTTCACGTCGCCGCGCCAGGAGGGCACGGTCACCTGATCGCCGTCCACCTGGAAGTCCAGCTTCTTCAGGATGCGGACCATCTCATCCGCGGGCACATCGGTGCCCAGCAGGGCGTTGATCTTCTCCGGCTCCAGCTTCAGCACCGTGGGATGGGGCACATAGTTGAGGATGTCGATGACGCCGTCCAGCACCTCGCCGGCCCCCAGCAGCTCCACCAGCTCACAGGCCCGGTTCACAGCGGGCAGGGTGTTCATAATGTCCAGGCCCTTCTCAAACTTGGCGCTGGCCTCGGTGCGCATCCCCAGGGCGAGAGCACCCTTGCGGATACAGGTGCCGTCGAAGTTGGCGGATTCGAACACCACGTCGGCGGTGTCCGCCACGATCTCGCTGTTGAGGCCGCCCATGATGCCCGCCAGGCCCACAGCACGGGTGTCGTCGGCGATGACCAGGTGGTTGTGGGTGAGGGTGTGGACCTGCCCGTCCAGGGTGGTCAGCTCCTCGCCCTCCTCCGCACGGCGGACGACGATCTTGCCGCCCTTTACATAGCGGTAGTCAAAGGCGTGCATGGGCTGGCCGTACTCCAGCATGACGTAGTTGGTGATATCCACGATGTTGTTGATGGGACGCACACCCATGCTCCGTAGCCGCTCCCGCATCCACTTGGGGGAGGGGGCGATCTTTACGTTGCGGACCATCCGGGCGGTGTACCGGGGGCACAGGTCCGGGTCCGGGGTCTCCACGTCCAGCAGCTCGATGAGGCTGCCGGGGCCGCCGCCCTTGACGGCGGGCTCATGGAGGGTCAGGGGCGCGTCAAAGGTGGCCGCCGCCTCCCGGGCCAGGCCGATGACGCTGAGGCAGTCGGGCCGGTTGGGAGTGATCTCAAACTCCACCACGTGGTCGTCGGCATTGATGACCGGCTTGATATCGTCGCCGGGCTTGCAGTCCTCGTGGAGGATGAAGATGCCGTCCTCGATGCAGTGGGGGAACTCCCGCTGCTCGGCGTGGAGGTCCGCCAGGGTGCAGATGATGCCGCTCTTGGTGTTGTAGGCCACCATGTCGCCGGCGTGGATGTTCTGGCAGAGGGTGGTGACCACGGCGGCGCTGGGGCCGTCCTTCTCCGCGTAGGAGAGCCGGCAGGTCCACTTGCCGTCCCCGGCGGATTTCACGCTCTCCACCTTCGCCGCCAGCACGGGACCGTAAATCTTGTGGCCGGGCTGTACGTCTGCGGGGATGGAGGGCTTGTCCGGGTCAATGGGGTGATAGTCGTTCAGCAGGGCGGCGGCGGTGATGACAGCGTAGGGGAAATCCCGCTCGTCCAGGTTCAGCTCCTTGAGGGAGCAGAGCATCCCCTTGGACTTGACTCCCCGCAGGTTGCCGCGGGTGATGTGGACCCCGCCGGGGAGGTAGGAGTTGTCCTTGGCCACGGGGATCAGGTCCCCCTCGTGGATGTTCCAGGCGCCGGTGACGATCTGCACCGGCTCGTTCTGGCCGATGTCGATTTGGCACACCCACATGTGGTCGGAGTTGGGGTGCTTCTCCATGGACAAAATTTTGCCCACCACCACGTTGGAAATCTCCGCGCCCAGGTCGGTGGTGCCCTCCACCTTGGAGCCGGAGAGGGTCATGGCCTCGGCGAAATCGCGGTCATTGGCCTCTATCCTGACGAACTCATTGAGCCATTTTCTGCTTAAATTCATTCTTCTTGTCCTCCCTCTCAGAACTGCTCCAGGAACCGCACGTCGTTTTCAAAGATCAGCCGCAGGTCGTCGATCTTGAACCGGCGCATGGCGGTGCGCTCCAGGCCGAAGCCGAAGGCCCAGCCGGAGTACACGTCAGGGTCGATGCCCGCCATCTCCAGCACATGGGGGTGGATCATCCCCGCGCCCAGCAGCTCGATCCAGCCCTCGCCCTTGCAGGTGGGGCAGCCCGCGCCGCCGCACTTGTGGCACTGCACGTCCACCTCGCAGCTGGGCTCGGTGAAGGGGAAGTGGTGGGGGCGGAAGCGGGTCTTGGTGCCCTTGCCGTACATCCGCTCCACCACGGTGTTGAGGGTGCCCTTCAGGTCGGCCATGGTGACGCCCTTGTCGATGACCATGCCCTCCACCTGGTGGAACATGGGGGAGTGGGTGGCGTCCACCTCGTCCTTGCGGTAGACCCGGCCGGGGGCGATGATGCGGATGGGCAGCTCCATGGAGTCCATGGCCCGGACCTGCATGGGGGAGGTCTGGGAGCGGAGCATTACCTTCTCGTCATTGTCAAAATAGAAGGTGTCGGACCAGTCCCGGGAGGGGTGGCCCGGCTCGGCGTTGAGGCGGTCGAAGTTGAGTTCGCCCAGCTCGATCTCCGGCCCGTCCAGCACGGTAAAGCCCATGCCGATGAAGATCTCCTTCATCTCGTCCAGGGCGATATACATGGGGTGGCGGTGTCCCTCGGTCACCGGCGTACCGGGGACGGTGACGTCCACGGCCTCGGCCTTAAGCCGGTGCTCCAGGGCGGCGGCCTCCAGCTTCTGGGAGGCGTTCTCCAGGGCGGATTCCAGGCTGGCGCGGACCTCATTGGCCAGCTGGCCCATGGCGGGCCGCTCGGCGGGGGTGAGCTTGCCCATCTGCTTCAGCACAGCGGTGAGCTCGCCCTTCTTGCCCAGGTACTTGACCCGCAGGGCGTCCAGGTCCACAGAGGACTGGACCTGTTCCAAGGCCGACAGGGCCTCGGAACGGATTTTTGCTAACTGATCTTTCATTTTTTTAACTCCTTGAATGAAGTTGGTTAAACTAGGGGGGATAGGGGGGCGCAGCCCCCACAGTGCCTATCAGTAGGGGCCTCCGGCCCCTACCACCTCTTTAT
>CANQCS010000040.1 GCA_947589745.1 uncultured Oscillospiraceae bacterium | reverse complement strand
CTTACCACGGTTTGCCTAAGAATAATCTGCAGTCCTACTTGGATGAGTTCTGCTTCCGCTTCTCCCGCCGTTTTTTCCCTGCCGCTCTCCCCGAGCGCCTCCTTGTCGCTATTTGCTCTTTCTATTCCCGCTGATTCAAAGGGATAACCATAATATATAATTGCTTTCATTTTACCACGATTTCCCGGGGCTGTCCACAGGCGGCGAAGAAACGCCCCGGGAGTTTTCTGCCGCCGCGGCTTTCCTCCCCCTCCTGGAAATTTCCGCTAAAAAATTTTCCCCGGAGGTTTTACTTTTTGCAGAAATTGTGTTACAGTATGAGCAATGGACCGCGCCGCCCCGGAGCGGGGAGCGCGGCAGCGACGAAAGGAGGCAGGGACCGTGAAAAACAGGACGACCCGTTTTCTGGTCATCAGCCTTGCGTGCATCTCCATCCTGTGCGTCGTGGTGTTCTCCTACCTGGCCAGCCGCATGAACCGGCGTGGCGCGGAGGCCATCGGGGAGCTGGGCGCCATCTACATGTCCGGCATGAGTGAGCAGGCCGCCACCCACTTCGGCACCGCCATCGAGCTGCGGCTCAGCCAGGTGGGGGCCCTGGTGGACTCGGTGCCCCCCTCCGGGGTCAAGGACCGGGACTCCGCCGCCGTGGCCCTCAGCTACAACGCCAGGGCCCGGGGCTTTGACCACCTGGCCCTCTGCAGCGGGGACGGCTCCTTTGAGATGCTCTACGGCAGCCAGATCTCCATCGACGCCTCCGACCCCTTCGCCCAGTCCCTCATGGCCGGGGAGGAGCAGATGACCACCGGCCGGGACGAGCAGGGGGACCAGCTGATGCTCATGGGCATCCCGGCGGCCTACCCCATGGCCGGCGGCGGCGAGAGCGTGGCCCTGGTGGCCGCCCTGCCGGTGTCCTACATCAGCGACACCCTGTCCCTGGACGCGGACGACTCCCTCATCTACTACTCCATCATCGACCGGGAGGGCCGCTTCATCGTCCGGGACAGCGACATCACCGACGAGACCTACTTCCAGCGGGTCCGGGACCGGTATGACAGCGTGGAGGGCATGAGCGGCGAGCAGTACCTCGTGGAGCTGCAGAAGGCCATGGACAACGGGAAGAACTACACCAGCGAGTTCACCATCGAGGGGGACCGGCGGCACCTGTACGGCACCCCCCTGCCCTACTCCGAGTGGTATCTGCTGCTGTTCATGCCCTATGGCCGGGTGGACCAGACGGTGAACGGCCTGAGCCGGTCCTGGGGCTGGGGCGCGGGGATGAGCTGCGGGCTGATCCTGGCGGCGCTGCTGGCCATGTTCTCCTGGTACATCCACCTGAACCAGCAGCACGTGAAGGAGCTGGAGGAGGCCCGCCGGGCCGCCGAGCACGCCAACCGGGCCAAGAGCGAATTTCTGTCCAACATGAGCCACGACATCCGCACCCCCATGAACGGCATCGTGGGCATGACCGCCATCGCCAGCGCCAACCTGGACAACATCCAGCAGGTCCAGGGCTGCCTGCGGAAGATCGACCTCTCCAGCCGCCACCTGCTAGGGCTCATCAACGACATCCTGGACATGTCCAAGATCGAGAGCGGCAAGCTGAGCCTCCACATGGAGCAGGTCTCCCTCCAGGAGACCATGCAGGGCATCGTCAACATCGTCCACCCCCAGGTCAACGCCAAGGGCCAGCGGTTCGACGTATACATCTACGACATCCCCAGCGAGCACGTGTACTGCGACAGCATCCGGCTGAACCAGATCCTTCTCAACCTGCTGGGCAACGCCATCAAGTTCACCCCGGAGGGGGGCAGCATCCACGCGGCCTGCTACGAGGAGCCCTCCCCCAAGGGCGAGAGCCGGGTGCGGGTCCATCTGCGGGTGAAGGACACCGGCATCGGCATGTCCAAGGAGTTCCAGGAGAAGATCTTTGACTCCTTCACCCGGGAGGACAGCCAGCGGGTGCAGAAGATCGAGGGCTCCGGCCTGGGCATGGCCATCACCAAGTACATCGTGGACGCCATGGGCGGCACCATCACCGTGGAGAGCGAGCCCGGCAAGGGCACGGAGTTCCACGTGATCCTGGACCTGGAGAAGGCCCCCACCCAGCTGCAGGACATGGAGCTGCCGGGCTGGGAGGTACTGGTGGTGGACGACGACGAGCTGCTGTGCGAGAGCGCGGCGGCCACGCTGAAGTCCATCGGCTGCCGGAGCGAGTGGGCCCTGGACGGCGAGACCGCCCTGGAGATGATCCAAGAGCGCCACGCCCAGGGGCGGGACTACCGGGTGGTGCTGCTGGACTGGAGGCTGCCGGGCATGGACGGCCTGGAGACCGCCCGGGCCATCCGGGCCAGCTGCGGCGACGGCATCCCCCTGCTTCTGGTGTCCGCCGCCGACTGGAGCGACCTGGAGGACGAGGCCAAGGCCGCCGGCATCTCCGGCGGCATCGCCAAGCCCCTCTTCCGCTCCAACCTGTACTACAGCCTCCGGAGCCTCTGCGCACCGGGCGAACTCCCGGAGGAGGCGCCCGCGGAGGCCCCGCCGGAGGCCGTGACCGCCCTGGCGGGACGGCGGGTGCTGCTGGCCGAGGACAACGACCTGAACTGGGAGATCGCCGAGGAGCTGCTCAGCGACCTGGGCCTGTCCCTGGAGCGGGCGGAGAACGGAAGGATCTGCGCGGACCGCTTCGCCGCCTCCGACCCCGGTGAGTTCGACGCCATCCTCATGGATATCCGTATGCCGGTGATGAACGGCTACGAGGCCACCCGGGCCATCCGGGCCATGGGCCGGCCCGACGCCAGGACCGTCCCCATCATCGCCATGAGCGCCGACGCCTTCGCCGAGGACGTGCAGCGCTGCCTCGACTGCGGCATGAACGCCCACGCCGCCAAGCCCATCGACCTGGACGAGATCACCCGCCTGCTGGAGAAGTATATCCGGGAGAACGGTGAACACCATACTGACCGAAAAGGATGAACGACAAAATGAGACGTATCACTGCCCTGGCCGCTGTGCTGGCCCTGCTGCTTCTGACCGCCTGCGGCGGACCCGGTCCCGCTCCCTCCGAGAATACCGGGACAGAGAGTCCCCAGCAGGAGGAGACCGTAAATCTGACCCTCTGGACCTACCCCGTGGGGGGCTGGGGGAACAGCGGCACCGTGTCCTCCCTGCTGTCCGCCTTCCACCGGGAGTACCCCAACATCCGGGTCTCCACCCGGATGCTGACCTACGACACCGGGGACAGCGAGATGGAGGACGCCATCGCCAGCGGCGGGGCGCCAGACCTGGTGCTGGAGGGGCCGGAGCGGCTGGTGGCCAACTGGGGGGCCCGGGGCCTGATGGCCGACCTCAGCGACCTCTGGGCGGAGGACGCCGCCGGGGCGGTCTACGGCTCGGTGCGGGAGGCCTGCCGGGACGGGGAGGGCCATTGCTATGTGTACCCCCTCTGCATGACCACCCACTGCATGGCCATTGACCGTGACCTGTTCGAGGCCGCCGGGGCCTGGCAGTACATCGACGAGGAGACCCACACCTGGACCACCGACGGCTTCATCTCCGCGGTGAAGGCTCTGCGGGAATACGGCATGGAGCAGGTGGCCGCGGTCTACTGCGGCGGCCAGGGGGGCGACCAGGGCACCCGCGCCCTGGTGAACAACCTCTACGGCGGCACCTTCACCGACCCGGACCACACCCGGTACACCGTGGACAGCCCGGAGAACATCCGGGCCCTGGAGCTGCTGGCCGGGATGGACGGCATCACCTTTGACCCGGAGCTTGTGGGCGCGGGGGAGATCGAAAAATTCTGTAACGGCGAGCTGGCCATGGCCTTCTGCTGGAACGTGTTCCAGGAGGTCAGCCAGGTCATCAACGACCTGGACCGGAGCTTTGACATCTTTCCCATGGCCTTCCCCACCGACAACGGCGAGATCCGCCTCCAGGGCGGCATCTGGGGCTTCGGCGTCTTCGACAACGGGGACGATGCCAGGGTGGAGGCCGCCAAGACCTTCATCCGCTTCATGACCGGCGACGACAGCCGCTACACCCGGGCCGTGCTGGCCTCCACCTACTGGCCCGTCCGGGACATGCCGGACCTCTACGCCAACGACAAGCTGATGATGGAATACGGCATCTTCCAGCAGTACCTGGGGGACTACTACCAGGTCACCCCCGGCTGGGCCGGGGCCCGCACCGCCTGGTGGAACATGCTCCAGCGGGTGGGCGAGGGCGAGGACGCCGCCCAGGCCGTCCAGGAGTTCACCGCCGAGGCCAACGCCGCAGCCGCCGCGTTTTCCTGATACTTTTTCTTGAAAGAAAAAGTATCCAAAAAGAACTTTACTATCGCTCCCAAGGCGCTGCGATACCTGCGTTTCCGCACGGTCACGGGGGCAAGCATCGATTCGTACCAAGTATAACCGGGTCCCTCCCATCACAGGAAGGACCCGGTTGATTTTCTCCGATTCTGTTATTCCTGACCGCCGCTCCCCTCCGGGGCATCCGGCGGGGACTGCTCCGGACCGACGGGGAAGCCCTCCGGGGGCTGCCCGTCCGGCATACCGGGGGAGCCCTCCCCCGCCGGCCCGTCCGGGGGCTGCCCGGGCTCCTGGCTCTCCGGTTTGTCCGGAGGCGTCCCGCCCTCAGGGAAGTCCGGCGGGTTCTGGCCGCCGGGACCCATCTGTCCACCGGGGCCCATCTGTCCGCCGGGGAAACCGGGGCCGCCCATACCGCCGGACTGGGCGGAGGCCACCAGGGTCTCGCCCTCATAGAGGGCGCAGTCCCCCTCCGAGAGGCCGGGGGCGGACACCACCAGGATGGAGAAATCGTTGGCTGTGGGGACCTCCAGAAGGGCGCTCCCCGCTCCGTCCCGCAGCTGGTAGGCCGTCCCGCCGCGTCCGCTGAGGCGGAACATTGCGCAGCTCTGGCCGCTGGAACCGTCAATGGCGTCCATCATGTTGCCGGTGGCCACCACCTCCCCGCCGTTCAGGATAATTCCCTTGTCGGAGTCGATGCCGGAATCCTGGGAGAAGGCGCAGGCGTAGGCGTGGACTACGCCGCCGTTGATGACCAGCCAGCCGTTGGAGTCGATGCCGTCCCCCTCCCCCGTGGAGCCGTCCACCGTGACGGTGAGGCGGCCGCCGTTGACGGTGGTGACGGAGACGCCGTCCTCGTTGGTGTTGATGCCGTCGTTGCCGGAGACGATGTTGACGGTGCCGCCGTTGACGGTCAGGTGGAGCTCGCTGTCCAGGCCCTCGTTCTCGGCGTTGATGTTCAGTACGCCGTCGCCGCCCTCGATGTTCATGGACATCTTAGAGTAGACCGCCCCGTCGTACTTGTGGAGCTTCTTGCTGTCCGTGACCGCCGTCCCGGCCTCGTTGAGCTCATAGGACTTGTAGATGCGGGCCACATAGGAGCCGTTCACCGTGTTCTCGGAGCCGTCCGCCAGGATGATGTTGGCCCCGGCCTCGGAGGTGTCCACCTCGGCCTGGGCCTGGTCCTTGCCGCCGCACTCGTAGACGTTGTAGAAGATGATGGCCGGGGCCACGGTGCAGGTGATCTCCGCGTTGTCCAGCACCAGATTCACCACGGCGTCCTCGTCCTCTTCCGCGTCCTCGCCCAAATCCACGGCGATCTGTCCGGCGCTGAGGGTGCCGGAGAGGACATAGGTCCCCGGCGCGGCGATGTGGACCACGGTGTGGGCGTCGGCCTCCGACTGGCTGTGCTCGTCCTCCGCCGTGCCCTCGCCGTAGGTGAAGCCCTGTCCCTCCAGGTAGAAAACGATGTCGTGGGCGGCGTAGACCGGCGCGCCGCTGTCCCCGGAGACGGGTTCCCCGTCCACGGTGATGCCGCTGTCGGAGAGGTGGATCTGGGTCCCTGGTATCTGGTCCGACCGTTCGGTCGCGGTCCCGCTCTCGCCGCCGCAGGCGGTCAGCGCCAGCGGCAGAAGGACCGCCAACAGCCGCGCCACAGTCTTTCTCATATCCATATTTGTTCCCCCGTACTGTTCTCTCATTCAGAAGCGCCCATCGTTACCGTGCGGAAAATGGCGGTATTGCAGTAATGAGGTAGCGAGAATAAAGTTCTTTTTGATTCTTTTTCTTTCAAGAAAAAGAATCCGACGAGGTGACGCTCACCTGGAACTCCTCGATGCCCAGGCACAGGCAGTCGCCGCCGGACAGCCTGGTCCGGATAAACGGCCCCAGCTTCTCCCCGTTGAGGTAGGTCCCGTTGGTGGAGCCCAGGTCCTCCACGAAGATCGCCCCCTCGTGGAGCATGAACCGGGCATGGGCGCGGCTGATGGCGTGGCAGTTTTCCACCTCGTAGCGGACAAAGCCGCTCCTGTCCCGCTGATTGTCCTCGGACTTCCGGCCGATCACCGCCGGGAGGATATCGATGGGGATGCTCTCCCCTGTTTTCTTTCTGATGAGGATCAGGTGGGGGACATTCTCCAGGATGGCCCGCGCCTTGGCATATTTCTGGCGCCGGCGGGCCAGCTGCTCCTCCGGGACGTTCTCACAGCCCGCATAGCGGGTCTCGTCGGCGTTGTGCCGGATATCCGCCAGCTTGACCGCCCGGGCAATGCGGTTGGAGCGGAGCGCCTGGATATACGCAAAATAGTCGGTGCCCTTTTCATGGGTCAGCAGCCGGAGGGCCTGGATGACCTCCGGCGGAAATTCCGGTTCCAGCTGTTCCAGCGTGATCTCCGTGTCCTCGGCCACGTCGTGCAGCAGCGCGGCGCAGACGGACAGCTCATCCTCCATCTGCTCGGCCAGGTGGTAGGGGTGGAAGATATAGGGCAGTCCGCTCTTGTCGACCTGTCCCATGTGCGCGGCGTAGGCGATGCGCATCGCCTTATTTGTCAGCGGAGTGTATATCATTGCTTTTCTCCTCTCTGTACCCAATGCCCTGAAAGCCCGGAGCCCATATCCTCCGGGCCGTTTCCGGCGGTACCGGCCGCCTGTCCGTGATCCTGTTCCCGGACCTTTCTTATATATACCACGATTATTCCCAGTTGACAACTGTGATTTTTCCACAAAGTACACCATCAGGAATAACGGCGCCCCGCGCTATTTGGGGACATAAAAAAGCGCAGACTGCCAAAAAGGCGATACGCCCTTTCCGGCAGCCTATAAAAAGGCGGAGGCAATATCTGCCTCCGCTTTTATGTTATTCCTCTTCCGCTGCGCTCTTGACCTGGCGGCCGTTATAGGTACCGCACTCGGGGCACATCCGGTGGGGCAGGCGCAGGGCGCCGCACTTGGGACAGGCGATGAGGCCGGGAGCCTTCAGCTTCCACACGGAGCTGCGGCGCTTGTCACGCCTCGCCTTGGAGACTTTTCTCTTGGGGACTGCCATACTGACACCTCCTATATATCTGAATTTTTTCTTACCAAATCAGTCTTTCTCCAGAAGCTGGGCCAGCACTGCCAATCGGGGGTCCACCTGCTTTTTGCAGATGCACTTCCCTTGGTTGAGATCGACGCCGCAGCCGGGGCAGATGCCCTTGCAGTCCTCCGAACAAAGGGTCTTTGTGTCCATCTCGAAGATGAACGCCGTCCTGGCCAGATCCTCCACATCCACGCAGCCGTTCTCCAGCTCCAGGATGTCGTCGCTGTCCTCGCTCTCCAGCTTCTCCGTCAGGAGATACTGGCAGTGGACAGACTTGGGATTGTCAAAGGGTTTCAGGCAGCGGTCACAGACGGACTTCAGCACGGTGGCCGCCGTGAAGTCCAAGGTCAGCATCCCCGCAGTATTCCGCACAGCGCCGGTCACCACTACCGGTTCCTGGGCGGGATACAGGCCGCCGAAGTCCACATCGGACAGGTCCATCTCAAAAGAGAACTCCATCCGCTCTCCGGGGGCGTTGATGAGCTTTGAAACATCCAACAGCATGGCACACCTCGCAAAGACACGCTGATATTATAGAGGAAATCTGTCGGTTTGTCAAATACTTTTTTTATTTTTTGGCTGTTTTTCCTTGCAAAATTTTCTTGCTCTGCTACAATAGCACTATCAAACGCCTGGAGGTCCCCTATGCGTGAGCTCACCATCGGAAAAAACGACGCCGGACAGCGGCTGGACCGCTTTCTGGCCAAGGCCGTCCCCCTCCTTCCCCCGTCCCTCTGCCAGAAGTACGTGCGCCTGAAGCGCATCAAGTGCAACGGCGCCCGCTGCCAGCGGGACCAGCGGCTCCGGGAGGGCGACGTGCTCCAGCTCTACATCAACGACGAGTTCTTTGAGGCCGTCCGCGAGGAGGACCCCTTCCTGTCCCGGTTCCGCCCCCAGCTGGACATCCTCTACGAGGACGAGAACCTTCTTCTGGTGAACAAGCGGCCCGGCCTGGTGGTCCACGCCGACGAGACGGAGAAGATCAACACCCTCATTCACCACATCCAGGCCTATCTCTACCAGCGGGGGGAGTGGGACCCCAAGGGCGAGAACGCCTTTGCCCCCGCCCTCTGCAACCGCATCGACCGCAACACCGGCGGCATCGTCATCGCCGCCAAGAACGCCGAGGCCCTGCGGGTCCTCACCGCCAAGATCCGGGACCGGGAGCTGACGAAGAAGTACCTCTGCGTGGCCCTGGGCCGCATGACGCCGCCGGAGGGCAGGCTGGAGTGCTTCCTGCTCAAGGACGAGAGCAAGAAGGAGGTGGCGGTCTACCGCAAGCCGGTTCCCGGCGGCCGGTCCGCCGTGACGCTGTACCGCACTCTGGCCGTCCGGGGCGGGCTGAGCCTGGTGGAGGCGGAGCTGCTGACGGGCCGGACCCACCAGATCAGGGCGTCCTTCGCCTGGGCGGGCCACCCCCTGCTGGGGGACGGCAAGTACGGCAAAGGCGAGGTCAACCGCAAATACGGCGAGACCCGCCAGGCGCTGTACAGTTACGCCCTCCGCTTTGATTTTCCCACCAACGCGGGGGCGTTGGAATACCTGAAAGGCCGGGAATTTCGGGTGCAAAACGTGCCGTTTGTGGAAAAATACTTTCCAAACGGCACGTTTTGAAAGCATTTCGGCCCTGGTGCGTGGGGGCTCCGCCCCCACCGGGTCTGATTCGCCCCCCGGTGGGGCGCCCCCTGGGTGACTTTTCCCTCGCAGGAAAAGTCACCAAAAGTGCGCTTAAGGGGGCTCGCGCCCCCTTAAGAATCCCTGCCGTTTGGAAGAACGTCAAGGGTAGATTCGCGTTGGGTAGGACCCAGAGAAAGCTTTCATCGGCACTGCGGTGTTGGTTTTTCCGTATTCTTACTGCCGGTTGCTCCGTTCCACTACGCAATTGATAGATTTCTGTATACGGACTGTGTCGCACTGCGTTCTGCTCCGTTCCACTACGCACAGGACAGATTTCCGTCTACGGTCACGACAAGAACCGCGCCATCAATTGCGTAGTAGAACGGAGCAACCGGCAGTCGGACTAAGGAAAAACAAAGAGGCACCCCCGATGAAAGCATTCTCTGGCCCCTAGTTCTACCATCCCATCTGCCCTTAACCGTCATCCCCAAGGGATTCTTAAGGGGGCGTCAGCCCCTTAAGCAATTTTTTGGTTACTTTTTGTTTGCACAAAAAGTAACCCAGGGTGCGCAGGGACCGAAGGTCCCTACCCAGCCCGGTAGGGGCCGGAGGCCCCTGCCACCAGCAGCGGGGGGCTGCGCCCCCCTGCCCCCCTGGCCGCCGGGAGCGGCAAAGTACCGCCTGCCCACGTTCCCATGGACAGGCGGTACTTTGCCGCAAAAAAATTTTTTATATGTGTTTGACCCGGTCTGCTTCTTCCGCCGCCTTGGCGTCATTCCAATGGCTCATATCCCCTACCAGATAGCCGGTGATCCGGCGTATCCTGCTGAAGGGCCGGGGCGCCAGGTGGTAGCTGAGGTCCACATACTCCCCGTCCAGATGGATGTCCAGCGCCTCCACCGTGCCGATGGGATATTTCGTGTTGGCCCGGGCAATATAGGCCTCCCGCTCCTCCGGACTGATCTGCCCGCCGGTCACATTTACCTGCATCATCGCGTTTGCTCCTCCCAGATTTTTACTTTTTTAGAAAATGGGCTTTACTTTTTCTTGTTTAGAGTATATCATGGTAAGAGGCGTATGTGTGTTGCATAGGCAACAATTGCAAAAATTTTTACTCTATATTTTGTGGCGGTAGCGGATATTTCCACTTTATCTTGTGGTCCGTGGGAGAAAGGAGCAGTCATGGAGTACGAAAAGCTGGCGATCTTCCGGGATATCACCGACGCGGAGGTGGAGGCCATGATCCAGTGCTTCCGGATGCGCCGGGGGCGGTACGAGCCGGGGGAGTCTATCTGCACCTACGGCGGCCACAGCGGCGAGGTGGGCGTGCTCCTGCGGGGCGCGGCGGAGGTGGTGCGCTTCGACGGCGCCGGCAACCGGACCATCCTGGAGCGGCTGGAGACCGGCGGCGTCTTCGGGGAGCCCCTGGCCTTTACCACCGACCTGGGGGACTGCGTGGAGGTGGTCAGCGACGGCGGCAGCGAGGTGCTCTTCATGGAGTACGACCACATCATGAAGCGCTGCGCCAAGGCCTGCGCCCACCACAGCAAGCTGGTGCAGAACATGTTCCGCCTGGTGGCCGACCAGACCCAGCGTCTCAGCCGCCGGGTGGAGGTCCTCAGCCGCCGCAGTATCCGGGACAAGCTGCTGTGCTACTTCCGGCTCTGCTGCCTGGAGGCCGGCGGCCGGGAGTTCACCCTGCCCTTTACCCTCAGCGCCTTGGCCGACTACATCAGCACCGACCGCAGCGCCATGATGCGGGAGCTGAGGAAGATGCGGCAGGAGGGTCTGGTGGCGGTGGACGGCCGCCGGGTGTCCGTGCTGACACCATTATAAAGATATGTGGAAAGCGCCGCGGCGGGGAATCGTCCCGCCGCGGCGCTTCTGTATCTGATTTTCGGAATCAGGCAGCCGTGTGTTTTCCTTTCTGGACGGCGGTCCCCCGGCGCAGGACCAGGAACACCGTCAGCACCAGGGCGCAGCCGCCGTATACCAGCCGCAGCGCCAGCGAGTCCCCGTCGGCAATGGCCGCCAGAGACAGCATCACCGCCAGGTCCGCCATGGGGACGAAAATTCTCGCCCCGCTGTCCCCCCGGAGGAATCCGGCCAGGTGGTAGAAGGCGTAGGCCACCACGGCGGCGGCCAGCACCGGGAGATACACCCGGGCCAGCACCGGGTCACAGTCCCTGGGGCGGTAGACCGCCAGGACCAGGAACACCGCAAAGAGCATGGAGGGCAGCACCGGCATGACTGAGAGCGTGTCCCCTCCCCTGGCCTTCCTGGTCAGGACCAGCAGGCCCGCCGCCGCCAGCACCGCCGCGATCCCCGCGGCCACGGCCAGCCACTCCCGCGCCGCCGCGGCCGTGGCCGCCATGAGCCCGCCGCCGCCCGCCAGCAGCAGGCAGCCCGCCACCGCGGCCATCAGGCTCTTGTCCGGCGGGGCGAACGCGCCGGGGGCGCCGGTCTTTCCGGGCAGACGGACGGCCCCCACCAGCTCAACGGCGGCGAAGAGGACCAGACAGCCCACCATCAGCTTTCCCGGCAGGCTGGAAACGGCCAGGCCCGTGTCCGGGTCGAAGCCCGCCCGGTCCTGCCAGAAGCGGAGGGCCAGCAGTAGCAGGCCCTGGAGCCAGAGGCGGCCTCCCTGCCGCCAGAAAGTACGGTCCATATCGTGTTACCTCTTTCAGGAAATTGATAGAATAAGCGTAGTATAGCACATTCCTCCCCATTTGTCATCATCTTTATCATCTTCTGGACAAGCGGGGCATATGCTTTTGGAGAAAGGGGAGGCTGTCGCTATGGGAAAACATGTGGGTACGTCGCTGGTCCTGATCTTTCTGCTCTTTTTTCTGCCCTGGGTCTGGGGCGGGCCCGCGGCGGCGGAGCCGGACCTGCCGGTCCCCCCTGCCGGGGAGAGCGAAGCGGGATCGCCTGCGGAGCCGGAGCCGTCCGGGACCGGCGCCGACAGCGCCACCGTCCTGACGGTGCTGCTGGGCGGGCAGCTGGAGCGGATGGACATGGCGGAGTACCTCACCGGCGTTCTGCGGGCGGAGATGCCCGCCTCCTTTGAGGCCGAGGCGCTGAAGGCCCAGGCCGTGGCGGCCCGGACCTACACCCTCCACAAAATTCTGAACGGCGGCAGCGAGAACCACCCGGAGGCGGACGTCTGCGACGACATCAACTGCTGCCAGGCCTTCCGCTCCCAGGCGGACGCCGCCGCGGACTGGGGCGGGGACGCGGAGGAATATGAGGCCAAGATCCGGGCCGCGGTGGCCGGAACCGACGGGGAATACGTGCTCTACGAGGGCCAGCCGGTGCTGGCGGTGTTCCACTCCTCCTCCGCCGGGACCACTCAGGACGCCGAGGCGGTGTGGAGCGACAGCCTCCCCTACCTCCGGAGCGTGGAGACCCCGGAGGGCGAGGACACCGTGCCGGGCTACCGCTCCACCGCCAGCTTTCCGGCGGAGGAGCTCCACAGCCTGCTCCAGGCGGCCCTGCCGGAGGCGGACCTGAGCGGCAGCCCCTCCGACTGGTTCTCCCACATCCAGCAGCAGGCCAACGGCGCCGTCACGTCCCTGGCGGTGGGCGGGGTGGAGATCAGCGGCAGCCGTCTCCGGGGCATCCTGGGGCTCCGCAGCGCCAACTTCACCCTGTCCTTCGGGGACAGCGGCGAGGCGGTGTTCTCCGTCACCGGCTACGGCCACGGGGTGGGCATGAGCCAGTACGGGGCCAACGTCCTGGCCGCCGGGGGCATGGAGTACCGGGACATCCTCACCTGGTACTACACAGGCACCGAGGTAGGCCCCTATGTCCTGGGCCGCGATTCTTTTTCTTGAAAGAAAAAGAATCAAAAAGAACTTTAACATCGCTACCAAAGCGCTGCGGCCCTTACATTTCCCGCACGGTAACGATAGAGGGTTCTAACGGAAAGACAGCATAAACCGTCCCCGGTCACGGCATACTAAGGCCGGAGGTGAGCGCAATGGACAAGGACCACAAGCCCCTGCCGCCGGACCGCGGGCCCGGCTGGCCCCAGGGGGACGACGACGTGATCAACAAGTACGGCACCTACGAGGTCCAGCGGACCAACGGCATGGAGCACCTGTACCCCATAATCGCCCAGGGCCTCTCGGCGGAGGAGGCCCAGCGGCAGTGGGAGGACGCCGAGCGCTGGAAGGCCCGGAGGCCGGAGAAACCCCGGGCGGAGGACTAGAAGAACAGCAGCATATCGTGCCAGGGCACGCCGCCGTGGACCGAGGCCGAGAGGCCCTGGTCCGTAAAGCCGAAGCTCTCGTAGTAGCCCACCCGCTCGTCCCGGCAGGTGAGGGTCACGCCCCGGCGGCCCTCCCGCCGGGCCTGGACCAGGAGGGCGTCCATCAGGTCCCGGCCAAAGCCCCGGCGGCGGTAGTCCGGGTGGACCGCCAGGCTGAACACCGCTTGGAAGTGGCTGTCCGGGTCGTGGCAGGCGGTGTCGGCGAACATATCGTCGGAGATGGTGGCCTGCCGGATCACCGGGCCCATGATGTGGCCCACGATCCGGCCGTCCAGCTCCCCCACCAGCACGTGGCCGGAGTAGGCCCCGATGCGCCGCCGGATGTCCTCCCGGCTGGCCGCCTGCTCCGGGGGAAAGGCGGCGGACTCGATCTCGTCGCAGCGGTCCAGGTCCTCCGGGACGGCTGGCCGGACGGTGAGATGGACCTCGCAGGAGTGGAGGAACTGCTCGGAGGACCAAGCCTCCGCCCCCACGTTCAGCATGTCCCGCAGGTTGGAGCGCTGGATCTCCATGGTGTTGGACGAGCAGCAGTCCGCCAGCAGGATCACGTGGTAGTCCAGGGAGATGGCGTCGTAGCAGGTGGTGCGGATGCAGTTGGGGGTGGTGGTGCCGGTGAGGACCACCGTGTCCACCCCCAGCCGCCGCAGCAGCATATCCAGGGAGGTCTGGAAGAAGGCGGACCACCGGGGCTTCACGATCTCGTAGTCGTCCGGCCGGCGGCCCAGCTCCGGCGGGTTCTCCGCCGAGAGGGGGCCGGTGCTCTCCGGGGTCAGGGGCCTGCCCCCTGCCGCCCAGGTGTCGAACCGGGTCCGCTCCACGTTGCTGCCGTCGGCCCGGTAGGACCGGTTGACAAAGATCACCGGGATCCCCGCCCGGCGGCAGCCCGCCACCACCCGGCCGATGGCCGGCACCGTGGCTCTGGCTCCCCGGATGCACAGAGGCGACACCGGGTCCAGAAAGCCGTTCTGCATGTCGATGACAAGAAGGGCCTGTTTCATTGTACACACCGCCTTATAGCAAAATAAGTTCCGATAGCAGCACCACGGCGCAGCAGGCCACCGAAACCGTGAAAAGGCTCTGTCCCATCCAGGCCAGGACCGCCCCCGCGACGAGGGCCAGCATCCCCGCAATGGGGCTCTGGGTGGCCTCCACGATGGCCGGGAAGGTCATGACGGACAGGGTCACATAGGGGACATAGTAGAGGAAGGACCGGATGGTCCTGTTGGTGATCTCCCGGCGGATCAGCACCAGGGGGGTGGCCCGGATGAGATAGGACACGCCGGCGGACACCAGGATATAGAGCCAGATGTTCATTTCGCCGCCTCCGTTTCGTCCTTCACCGGGAAGAGGATCGCCGCCGCCAGGGAGATCACCACCGTCAGCACGATGGTCTTGACCCCGGAGGACACCGCCGCCAGCAGCGCCCAGCGGCTGGCCAGGAAGCTGGCCGCGAAGCTGAGCAGCACCAGGGCCAGCACCACCTTATTTTTCTTGGCCGGGGGCACGATGATGGCCAGGAACATGCCGTAGAGCCCCACGCTGAGGGCGCTGACCAGCCGCAGGGGCAGCACGTTCCCCGCCGCCACGCCGAAGAAGGTGCCCAGGCCCCAGCCGGGGATGGCCACCGCCATGGCGCCGTAGGTGTACCAGGGGTTCAGCCGCCCGGGGACGGCGATGGAGATGCCGAAGATCTCGTCGGTGACGTCGTAGGCCACCAGCATCCGGTGGAGCAGCGGCGTCTCTGGGGCCAGCTTCTGGCTGAGGGCCGTGCTCATCAGGAGATAGCGGGCGTTGGCCACCAGGGTCATGATGGCCACCTCCCAGTACCCCGCCCCGGAGGCCACCAGGGAGAACACCGCGTACTCCCCGGCGGAGGCGTTGTTGGTCATGCTCTCGATCATGGCCTGGAGGGCGGAGAAGCCCGCGTTTCGGGCGGCGATGCCCAGGGTAAAGGCCACGGCGAAGTAGCCCAAGGCAATCGGCATCCCGTCCCGGATGCCGTTTTTAAAGCAGGTTCGGTTGTCGTTCACGAAAAAATACCCCCGGATCTTGTAGGCTGGGGACCATTATAGCGCGCTTTTTTCAAAAGTGCAAGGCCGCCGCGAAGTTTTCGCGGCGGCCTTGGGCTGTTTTCCGTATTTACGCAAACAAAAATGTATTGGTGGCGCTCATCACCGTCACGGCGGCGGCCAGGAGCAGCAGGAGGATGCCGGGGATGCGCAGGCACCACTCGTACCGCGCCGGGACCCCCGCCCGGCTGCCGTCGGGGCGGCGCCGGTGGAGCATCCACCAGATGGGGCGGCTGAACCACGTGAGCAGCGTCCCGGCCATCAGGCACAGCACGGCCAGGGCAATGGCGGCTTCAGGCGGCATGACGATCTCCTTCTTTCTCATCACAGCGGATATTGATTCTGTCTTTCGATCATCTGCCTCCTCCGTCGCCGTGCGGGAAACGCGGGGGCGCGGCGTCTCGGGAGCGATGTTAAAGTTCTTTTTGATTCTTTTTCTTTCAAGAAAAAGTGTGACTTTCAATCAGATGCCCCCTCCGTTACCGTGCGGAGAACACGGGGGCCGCAGCGCCTTGAGAGCGATGTTAAAGTTCTTTTTGGTTCTTTTTCTTTCAAGAAAAAGTGTGACTTTCAATCAGATGCCTCCGCCGTTACCGTGCGGGAAACGCGGGGGCCGCAGCGCTTTGAGAGCGATATTAAAGTTCTTTTTGGTTCTTTTTCTTTCAAGAAAAAGAACCGCACCACCATTGGCGCAGGCGGAGGAACAGCATCCCGACCCCCGCGCAGGCCAGCAGCGTGAGCAGCTTCAGCTTTTTCTTCATGTGACCTTCCTCTCCACGATCTTATAATATGTCCGGGCGGTCAGCAGGTACACCGCGCCGTATACCAGGAAAAAGAGCCCCACCGTCCCGGCAGTGCAGAGCAGGATCAGCGTCCGGTCGTGCATGTAGAACAGGGTCAGCAGCAGCTCCACCAGGTGGAAGTCGAACACAATGTGCACCGCCGCCACCGCGATGGGCAGGAAGAACACCATCAGGATCTGGCTGTGGATGCTCTTCTTCACCTCTTCTGGGGTGAGGCCCACCTTCTGCATGATCTCGAACCGCTCCTTGTCCTCGTAGCCCTCGGACAGCTGCTTGTAGTAGATCATCAGCACCGTGGCGATCAGGAACACCAGCCCCAGGAAGATGCCCAGGAACAGGAACCCCCCGGAGAGGGCGAAGGTGTCCGCCCGGCCGTCCGCCCCGATGCTGTAGGACAGGCTCCGCCAGTTCCCCGTCTCGTCCAGCCAGCCCTCGTTCTCCGCTTTGTAGTTGTCGCCGTCGTACCAGTAGGCGTTGCGGATGGCGTACAGCTTCTCCGGGTCGTTGTCCGCCACGTTGAAATAGGCGTACCACGCGATGGTGGAGGCGTTGTCGCCGTAGGCGGCCTCCTGCCGGCGGTACAGGTCCTGCAGCACCTCCCGGTCCGCCACCACCATGGTGCACAGCACCTGGATGTTGGGGCTGAAGCGTGGGTTGTCCTTCAGGTGCCCCGCCACCCGGTAGGTGCTGGTCCCCTGGTCCTCCCAGTCCGTCTGCCCGTACCAGCGGATGGTGACGGTGTCGCCCTCCAGGCCGTAGAGCAGCACCTCGTCCTTTGCCAGTTCCACCGCCTCGCCGGTGATGGCGGTATAGTCCGCGGCGGTGATGCAGGTGAGGCCGCAGGCCCGGCCGGGGAACAGGGCGCCGTTCTCGTACCGGCGCATGGACTCCAGGGTCCCGTCCGGCTGCTCCAGCACGGAGAAGGGCAGCTCCTCCACGGTCCACTGTTTGGTGATCTCCGCCCCGTGGCCCTCCAGGAACCCGGCCTGGGCCTCCAGCATGGCCTCCGGGTCGAAGTCGCCCCTGGTCTCGTCGTAGCTGCCGGGGTAGTTGGGATAGGCCACCCGTACCCGGATATCGCTGGGGTACTGCTCCCGGACAATCTGCTCGCTGCCCAGGTACAGGGACACGGTGCCGGAGATCATCACCATCACCATGGTGCAGAGGATGCAGATGTTGGCCAGGCCCACCGCGTTCTGCTTCATGCGGTAGAGCATCCCGGACACGCCGATGAAGTGGCTGGTCCGGTAGTAGAACCGCTTGTTCCGCCGCAGCAGTTTCAGCACGGCGATGCTGACAGCAGTGAAGAGGCAGTAGGTGCCGATGATGACCAGGAACACCGCCAGGAAGTAGTTGGCCAGCGCCGACACCGCGTCGCCGGTGGTGACGGCGATATAGTACCCGGCCCCCAGAGTGACGACGCCCAGGGCGGTCAGCAGCCAGCGGGTCTTGGGCTCCCGCTCCCCCACGTTCCCGGCGCGCAGCAGCTCAATGGGCCGGGACACCCGCACCCGGTTCAGGTTCACCAGCAGCGTCACCCCCAGGAGGACGGCGAAGAACGAGGCGGTCATGGCCATGGCCGACACCGACGGCAGGATGCCGAAGGGCACCGGGAAGTCCAGCATCTTGTACAGGGTCAGCGTCACCAGCCGGTGGAACAGCATCCCCAGCAGCAGCCCCCCGCCGATGCCGGTGACGCCCAGGAACAGGGTCTCAAAGAGCAGCACCAGGGCGATGTGGACCTTGCCCATGCCCAGGATGTTGTAGAGGCCCAGCTCCTTTTTCCGCCGCTTCATCAGAAAGCTGTTGATATACAGCAGGAAGATGAGGGAGAAGAACCCCGCCACGACCCGGCCCAGGGCCATGAACACCCTCACATACTCCATGGCGTTGGGCCGGCCGGGGACCATGTCCGCCTTGCCCGCGTCCTGGGCCAAGGCGCCCATGATGTAGAACGCGGCCACGTTGCCCATGAGGGCAAAGGCGTAGGGCAGGTAGAACCGCCGGTTGCCCCGGATGCTCTGCCAGGCCAGCTTGGGATAGAGGCTCATTCCTCCGCCTCCCCTCCGGATGCCAGCAGGGTCAGGGTGTCCGCGATCTTCTGGTAGAACTCCTCGTTGGAGCAGAGGCCCTTGTAGATCTGGTGGAACAGCGCGCCGTCCCGGATGAAGAGGACCCGCTTGGCGTGGCTGGCTGCCTTGGCGGAGTGGGTGACCACGACGATGGTCTGCCCCTCCTCGTTGACCTGGTTGAAGAGCCGCAGCAGACTGTCGGTGGACTTGCTGTCCAGGGCGCCGGTGGGCTCGTCGGCCAGGAGGATGCGGGGCTCGGTGATGAGGGCCCGGGCCACCGCCACCCGCTGCTTCTGGCCGCCGGAGAGCTCGTAGGGGAACTTGTGCAGCAGCTCCCACACCCCCAGCCGCTTGGTGAGGATGTCCAGCCGGGACTCCATCTCCCTCACGCTCTTCCCCGCCAGCACCAGGGGCAGGAGGATGTTGTCCTTTACGGAGAAGGTGTCCAGCAGGTTGAAGTCCTGGAACATGAAGCCCAGGTTGTCCCGGCGGAACGCGGCGATATCCCGCTCCTTGATCTCCACGATGTTCCTGCCGTCCAGGTAGACCTGGCCGCTGGTGGGCCGGTCCAGGGCGGCCAGGAGATTCAATAAGGTGGTCTTGCCGCTGCCGGACTCGCCCATGACGGCCACGTACTCCCCGGGCTCCACGGCGAAGCTGACGGAGGAGAGGGCCTGGACGGACTGTCCGCCGAAGCGGGTGGTGTAGATTTTTTTCAGATCGGTCACTTGCAGAATGGGCATATTCACGTTGCCTCCTCGCTTGGGATGGTCCTATTATACCTCTTCCCGGCCCGGCGTGCCATTCATTTACCTTACAAAACGGGCGGATTCCTTACATTGCTGTAAGGTTGGGCGGCGGAACGGGCGGCCCGGCGGGGCGGGGGCCGTAAAATAAGGCGAAAAATCCATGGTTTGCCTTGCTTTTGGAGGGGCGGGGTGATAGAATACTGACAAGGCGTTTCGGGATCGGACGGTTCCGGCCTTGCTATCACCGTATCCCCCGGAAAAAATAAAGTTTTAGGAGGAAATGCAATGAAGCGAAAACTGATGTCAATGTTCCTGGCGTTCGTCATGGTGCTGACGCTGCTGCCGGGGACGGCCCTGGCGGCGGACAACAGTGTGCCCAAGGAGCTGAACGTCCCCAACACGGTCAGCTGGTCCATCCCCACGATCGACGGAAGGACCATTACCGATGCCACTTACCGGGATAAGGTCCAGGTGCTGATCTTTTACGATCCCACGGGGACCTGCGGCTACTCCAACAATATCATCTCCTCCCTCGCGGGCGGCAGCTGGACCGGGCGCAGCGACGCGCAGGTCATCGCCATCGGCGTGGCGGATGGAGCGGGGGACGCCGCCGCGCGGGAGCTGGTGACAGCCCACAGGGATAAGTATGCCCCCGACTGCACGGACGTGGAATTCGCTTACATGGCCAGCAATGCGACGCTCCTGCGGTATCTGGAGCTTTGCGGGTATACCACCACATCCGGAGGATATATCCATTATTCCTGGACCTGGGCGGTCGTGTGCATCATCGATACCGACAACAATATCCGCTACTCCTGGATGAAGGCCTCTGACAACCAGAACTTTGCGACCTGCCTCGACAAGATCGCCGGTATCGAAGTCCCGGATGTGGACCCCACCCAGAGCGGCAGCAGCCGGCTGCCCAAGCTGTCCAAGGAGGAGATTGCCCAGCTGCTGGAGGAAAATCCCCTGAGCTCCTCCACGGATTACTTCGTCACCCAGCCCACCTTCAACCCGTACACCACCGGCCAGATCAAAACCGAGCGCGCCCAGGAGGCCACGGACCGGCTCAACGCCCTGCGCCGCCTGGCGGGACTGCCGGAGGTGAAGATGGACGCGGCCATGAACGAACTGGCCCAGTACGGCGCCGTGCTGCTGGCGGCCTCCACCGAATTTGACCACGTCGTCCCCTGTCCCCCCGGTATGCCGGACAGCTTTTATCAGAAGGCGCTCTCCGCCACCACAAGCAGCAATATTGCCATGGGCACCGTGGGATTTATGTCGCCCACCCTCTCGGTAGACGGGTTTATGGACGACAGCGACGCGTATAACCTGCGCCGCCTGGGCCACCGCCGCTGGCAGCTGAACCCCACCCTGGGGAAGACCGGCTTCGGCTACGCGGTGAACAACGGGCTTGAGTATGTGGACGAGGAGTCCCACGACATGTCCGGCGGCGGCTGCGACTACGCCTTCATCGGCTGGCCCGCCTCCGGCTATTTCCCCAACAACATGAACGCCTTCAACGGCAATACGGCCTGGAGCGTGACGCTGTCCCCCGACAGATACCGGACGCCCTCCCTCTCCTCCGTCCGGGTCACGCTGGCCCGGGAGAGCGACGGCAAGACCTGGAGCTTCTCCGGCAGCGAGAGCTACACCCTTGCCGACAGCGGGAAATTCTTCAACGTGAATACGGACAATGTGGGCATCCCCAACTGCATCATCTTCCGCCCCGACGGCGTCAGCAAATATGAGGGCGTCTACACGGTCACCATCACCGGCCTGACGGACATAAGCGGAGCGCCCGCCACGCTCTCCTACCAGGTGGACTTCTTCGATCCCAGCGTCTACCAGGCCCCGCCCGCGCCCCCGTCCAACCCCTGCACGTTCTATTTTGACGCCAACGGCGGCTCCGGCTCCATGGACGCCCGCCAGGTGCCCGCCGGGTCCGTCTTCACCTTCCCCCCCTGCTCCTTCACCGCTCCCGCCGGGAAGGAGTTCGACCACTGGGAGGTGAACGGACGCCCCTACGCCCCCGGCGCCACCGCCATGGTCAACAGCCCCGGCCAGATTACCGTCCTGGCCGTGTGGAGGGACATCACCGTTCCCACCTGCACCGTCTCCTTTGACTCCAACGGCGGCTCCGGCTCCATGGACGCCCGCCAAGTGCCCGCCGGGTCCTCCTATTCCCTCCCCGCCTGCTCCTTCACCGCTCCCGCCGGAAAGGAGTTTGACCACTGGGAGGTGAACGGACGCTCCTACGCCCCCGGCAGCGCCATTTCCGTCAGCAGCAGCGTCACCGTCAGGGCCGTGTGGAGGGACAAGACCCCCGCGCCCGGCCCCTCCACCGGCCCCTCTTCCGGCTCCGCGTTCCGGTTTGAGTTTGATTTCTCCAATATGAACGCCGGCGGCGGCTCCATGACGTTCTATATCCTGGTCTACATGAACGGCCTGCTTCTCCTCTCCATTCCCGTCACGCTCAATTTCTCCTGAGCCGCACAGGACTGTACCGTTAAAAAACAAAGGGCGCACCACTGCTTGTGGTGCGCCCTTCTCATATTCCTTTCTGATAAAAGCATCGCCCTGTTTTCCACAGTCATATGACTCTTCAATGAAAACCATATCCCGTCACCGTGTGAGGAATGCAGGAATCGCAGCGCCTTGAGAGCGATGTGAAAGTTCTTTTTGATACTTTTTCTTTCAAGAAAAAGTATTATCCCACGGGCCTCACGGCCACCTCCTCCACGCCGACCTGGCCGAAGGCGGTCAGCTCCTCGCCCTCGGAGAGCAGGCGCAGCTCCTGCACCGTATCCAGAGAGTACAGGGAGTCCGCCAGGGACCAGAGGATCAGGCGCTGCTGGGCCTCGTCGGAGGGCAGGGCGGCCAGGGACGCCTGGGGGATAGACACGTAGCACACGCCGCTGTCCACCCGGACGAAGCTGACCTGGAAGTCCTCGGGGATCACCCGGCTCAGCTCCCGGTCCTCCGGGCCCGCCAGCAGCGCCGCCAGCAGGTTCTCCGCCAGGGTCTGGCCCTCGTAGACCTCGATGGTCCGCTGCTCCCCGGCCAGCTCCCCGGCGGCGTTGAGGAAGTAGAGGGTCACCTCCTCGGTGTGGAGCACGTCGTCCATGTCGCTGAGCAGCACGTCCCGCTCGTAGAAGACCTGCCGGGGCTGCTGGCCCACGGGCCGGCCCTGGGCCGTGACGGACACGGCGCTGATGCCCTCGATGGCCCCCAGGGACAGGGTCAGGCAGTAGTCCGCCAGGGACAGCGCCACGCCGGAGAGCCGGTTGAAGTCGCTGGAGAGGTCCACGTAGGCCCACCGGTCCCGGACCTCCACCGAGAGCAGCTCCACCCCCGCGGGCAGGGGGCTCACCAGTTCCCCCTCCGCGGGCCCGGCCAGCAGCCGTTCCACCACGGCTTGGGCCACCTCCCCCACCGGGGCGTCCTCCGGCAGGCCCAGGTCCTCATACTGGCCCCGGATGCAGTCGCCGCCCCGGGCCTCCTCCTGGGGCACCAAGTAGTAGATGAGCCGTCCCTGCTGCTCCTCCTCCGGCTCCTCGGGGACCGCGCAGGCGGCTAGGGAGCACAGGGCGGCCAGCAGCAGCAAAAGCGCAACGGTCCTTCTCATGTGGCCGCCTCCCCCCTCTCCAGGCTGGGCAGGGTCACCGTGAAGCGGGTGCCGCCCTCGGGGATGCGCTCCGCCCGGACCGCGCCGCCCCGGCGGCTGACGGTGTCGCTGACGATGCTGAGGCCCAGGCCGGTGCCGCCGGCGGCCCGGGACCGGGCCTTGTCCACCCGGTAGAAGCGCTTGAACACGTTGTCCAGCTCCCCCTCCGGGATGCCGATGCCGTTGTCCTCCACGGTGATCACCGTGGTCTCCGCCCCGGCGCGGACCAGGATGCGGACGAAGCCGTCGGGCCGGTTGTACTTCACGGCGTTCTCCGCCAGGTTGTAGAGCACCTGGTACAGCTCCCCCTCCGCGGCCACCACCTCCGCGCCCTCGTCCACGTGGGTGAAGATATCCACGCTCTTCTCGTGGGCCACGGGCCGCAGCATCCGCACCACCCGCTCCAGCACCGGCTCCACCGCCACCCGGCCGGAGGCGGTGTCCATGAGGCCGCTGTCCAGGCGGGTCAGGCGCAGCAGGTCCTCGGTGATGCGGCTGAGCCGCTCCGCCTCCTGGCCGATGTCGCTGACGAACTCCATGGCCGTGTCGTTGTCGATGTTCCGGTTCTGGAGGATGGAGTCGGTCAGCAGGCGAATGGCCGCCAGGGGGGTCTTCAGCTCGTGGGAGGCGTCGGAGACGAACTGCCGACGGGCGCTCTCCGTCTCCTGGAGCCGGTCCACCAGGTCGTTGAACTCCCCGGCGATCTGAGTGAACTCGTCGTGGCCGGTCATCACCGCCCGCTGGTTGTAGGCCCCCTCCCGGACGCCCCGGATGGCGGTCTGGAGGTTCCCCAGCCGCTGGGTGAGCTGGCGGGAGAAGAAGAGGCTCACCACCAGCATCACCACCGCCAGGACCACGGACACGGTCATCAGGTTGTTCTGCAGCGTGGTCAGCAGCGCCGCCTGCTGGGTGTCGTACTCGTAGACGTACACCCCGCCGATGACCTGGTTCCGGTACAGCACCGGCTGGGCGGCGCTGGAGTGGAAGGCCCCGTCCTGGTAGACGCTGTACCAGGCGATGTTCCCCCGGAGGGCCTCCACCAGCTCATTATAAAATACGTAGTACCCCGCCGCGCTGCCCACGTCGCGGGTGTCGTAGAGCACCCGGCCGTAGGGGTCGGTGACGATGGCGCGGCTGACGCCCTCGCTCTCCACGCCGGCCATGGCGGCGGTGACGTTCTCCTCGGTGAGCCGGTCCAGGCCGGTGACGGCGGCGTTGATGGCCGCGGCGGAGCTGAGAAGGGTGGTGCGCTTGGCCTGGACCACCAGGTCCTCGCTGACCATCAGCGGGTAGGTGTTCATGAGGACCATGACCACCAGGAAGATGGCGATGTAGCTGGCGCTGATCTTCAGCTGCAGGCTGATCCTAACCTTTGAAATAGTACCCCACTCCCCACTTGGTCATGATGTGCTCCGGCTCCGCGCTCTTCCGCTCCAGCTTCTCCCGGAGGCGGCGGATGTGCACGTCCACGGTCCGGTAGTCCCCGGCGTAGGAGTAGCCCCACACCACGTTCATCAGGTTCTCCCGGCTGTACACCCGCCGGGGGTTCTTCATCAGCAGCTCGATGAGGTCGTACTCCTTGGCGGTGAGCTCCACCGTCTCCCCGTCCCGGATGGCCACCCGCTGCTCGGTGTCCAGGGTGATGCCCCCCACGGTGATGGTCTTGGCGGCCCGGCCCTGGACGCCGCCGGTGGCCCGGCGGAGCATGGCCCGGATGCGGGCCTTCAGCTCCAGGATGTTGAAGGGTTTCGTGATGTAGTCGTCGGCCCCGCACTCGAAGCCGATGATCTTGTCCGTGTCCTCGCTGCGGGCGGTGAGCATGATGATGGGCACGTTGGAGAACTCCCGGATGCGCATACACGCCTCCAGCCCGTCGATCTCCGGCATCATCAGGTCCAGGATGATGAGGTCGAACTTCCCCTCCCTGGCCAGCTCCACCGCCGACGCGCCGTCGTAGGCGCACTCCACCTGATAGCCCTCGTTCTCCAGGTTGAACTTGATCCCCTTGACCAGCAGCCGCTCGTCATCCACTACCAAAATTTTCATCTATTGTCCTCCTCCATGGGCTCGTCCGTGTTCTCCAGGATCACGCTGTCCCGGAATTTCTCCAGCGTTGCCTCGCCGATGCCCTTCACCTCCAGCAGCTCGTCCACCGACCGGAAGGGGCCGTGCTCCTCCCGGTACTCCACGATGCGCTGGGCCAGGGCGGGGCCGATGCCCTCCAGGGCCTCCAGCTCCCCGGCGCCGGCGGTGTTGATGTTCACCAGCACCCTGTTCTCCGGCTCCGGCGCTCCGGGCTCCGCCGCCGCGTGCTGGGCGGTGACGGTGTAGTCCGCGCCGGGGGCCGAGGCGGTCTCCCGGGCGTAGGTCAGGCCCAGCGTCCCCAGGAACGCCGCCGTCAGAGCCAGGATAAAAATTTCCGTTTTTGTAATCTTTTGAAACTTTTTCAAGGTTGAACTCCCGCGCTTTTTTTGCTATACTGGAGAGCGAACCATCCGGGACCCGGACCCCTCCGGTCCGGGCGGCGCCCTTCCACCGATAGTATAACATATTTTTGAGGGGAATGATATGAAAACTCGTCGTTTTTTTGCTCTTTTTTTCTGCGCGGTATTGATGTTCCTGCTGGCCGTCCCGGCCTATGCCGCCGACGGGGACGTGGGCGACTGGGAGATCGCCGCCAAGGCGGCCCTGCTCATCGACCCGGACACCGAGGAGATCCTCTATGCCCGGAATATCCATGAGCGGCTCTACCCCGCCAGCCTCACCAAGATCATGACCTGCCTGCTGGTGCTGGAGTCCATCGACGGCGGCACACTCACCAGGGACACGGTCCTCACCGCCTCGGAGGCCGCCATCAACGCCGTCCCCGCCGACGGCAGCTCCGTGGGCATCAAGCCCGGGGAGCAGCTGACGGTGGACGAGCTGCTGTACTGCATCATGCTGTCCTCCGCCAACGAGGGGTGCAACATGCTGGCCGAGGCGGTCAGCGGCTCCATTGAGAGCTTCGTGGAGAAGATGAACGACAAGGCCGCCGCCCTGGGCTGCGAGGACACCCACTTCGCCAACACCAACGGCCTGCCGGACTCCAACCACTACACCACCGCCTGGGACCTGTACCTCATCACCAAGGAGGCCCGGAAGCACCCGGACTTCATGCCCCTGGTGAACACGGTCCACCACGAGGTCCCGGCCACCAACATGGCCGCCGCCCGGAACCTGTGGAGCACCAACTACCTGATCTGCAGCTACCGCAGCTCCAACTACCTGTACCCCGGCGCCGAGGGCATCAAGACCGGCTCCACCAGCGCCGCGGGCTACTGCCTGGTTTCCTCCGCCACCAAGAGCGGGCGCAGCGTGATCAGCGTGGTGCTGGGCGCGGAGCGGGTGGAGATGACCGGCCAGGACGGCAAGCCCTACTACGTCACCGAGAGCTTCTCCGAGACCATCAAGCTCTTCGACTGGGGGTTCGACAACTTCGAGCGGCAGATCATCGTCACGCCGGACGAGCTGGTGTGCGAGGTGGGGGTCACCCTCTCCCAGGAGCAGAACACCGTGAAGGTCCACCCGGACCGGGAGGTGGAGCGGCTGATGCCCAAGGGCCTGGACCTGGAGAAGGACCTGGAGCGGACCATCACCACGGAGGAGAGCGTGGAGGCCCCGGTGGAGCGGGGGCAGAAGCTGGGTGAAATGACCATCAGCTACAACGGCACGGTCTACGCCACCGTGGACCTGCTGGCGGACGAGGACGTGGCGGCCTCCCGGCTGCTGGTGTTCCGGCGGGATCTGATCGAGTTCCTGCACCGGCCCATCGTCCTGATCTCGGCCGCCGCCGTGGTGGTGCTGATCCTGCTCATCATCATCCTGCGGGCCGTGTCCCGGTCCCGCAGCCGCCGCTACGGCCGCTCCAGCTACCGCGGCAGCAGCTACCGCGGACGGAGAAGATAATACTTTTTCTTGAAAGAAAAAGTATCAAAAAGAACTTTAACATCGCTCTCAAGGCGCTGCGATACCTACATTCCCTGCACGGTAACGGAGCACACATCTTATGGGAGAACCGTACATAGCGCAGCAAAAGAGGGAGCCCCGTGGGGGCTCCCTCTTTTCTATCAGGTCCCCTGCCAGCGCGGGGAGGCCGCGCAGTAGGGCGCGCCCTTCATGCTGCGGAAGTGGACGAACTTCAGGGAGTAGAGATCGCAGGAGATGTACCGGTCATCGTCCGGCTGGTACAGCACCAGATAGTCGCTGCCCACCGTATGGAGGATGCCCTGCCAGGTGACGGTCTGGCCGCCGCCCACCTGGAAGGTGGCCGCCACGGGGCAGCCCACGTGCCGGTCCAGCAGGCCGCGGAGGGACGTCTGGTAGTCCCCCTGGACGGAGCCCGGCCTGCTGGGGGCCATGGGGGCCGGATCCCGCATCTGCGGGCGCTGGCCGGGGACCTCTCCCCCGCCCATGCCCGGGAGCGGCATCGGGGCGGCCTCCATCCCGCCGGGGAGTGCGGGGCCCGGCGCTCCGGCGGCGGGGATGGTCGGGTCGTCCGGGTCAGGGGGCACGGGCAGCGTCTTCGACCCGGCGCAGCCCGTGTTCTGGAAAGGGGCGCCGTAGATCCAGCTGCCGGTGACAGCGCCGTCCCCGGGGTCTGCTGCGGGGAAGGTCCCGCCGCCGGCGGACGGCTTCCAGCGGCAGCCGCCCGCGGTCATGGGTATGTTCTGATCGGTGTCATTGGCCATGTCGCTTCACTCCTGTCATACGATTCTCCGATGAAAACAAGGCATCGTTACCGTGCGGGAAATGTCGGAATTGCA
>CANQCS010000039.1 GCA_947589745.1 uncultured Oscillospiraceae bacterium | reverse complement strand
CGCCTTTTCGCACGTTTATCCTTATTCGCCTTGCGCGCCGCGGATATGATCGCTCTGTCTTCTTCTGTGTATCTGTATATTTTTATCACCCTCGTCAGGATACCATATCCGGTTGCTATTATAAAGCATTTTATTGGTAATTAGTATCATCTGCACACAAGAACAATCATATCGTCAGGAGAAGACGCAGACAGATGTTCCAGAACGACATTCATGCATGCTGTGTTGCAGTAGGGCAGGATTAGAAAATAGGACTCTCCTGTCAACGGTTCTACTGCTCCATACACATACCGGTATTCCCGAATATGATGGCAGGGAACGGATGGGCGTATGCCTTTCCTGCACCAGCAATACTTTGGCTTATTGATGCGGCCGAAACCTGCTTCATCCTGAAACATCAGTCGGACTCTTTCAGGCCACGGAGCAGCTTGAGGGGCAGATGAGCCTGCTCTTCAACGAGGCCGAAGCCTGGATGCCCAAGGGGGAGCAGTCTGTTGAAAGCACTCCTGTATCCGCCCATACCAGGAAAAAACACACCGGTAATTTGGACGGAGTTCTGCCGGAAGGTATTGCGGTTGAGGTCGTGGAGCATGGCATTCCAGAAGCGGAACGGGTTTGTGATGCCTGTGGCACGGTGATGGAGCCAATTGGCAAAGAAACCGTGCGTACACTCGTCCTGCGCCCTGCCACCGCCACCGTCCGGGAGGATGTTTAGCCTGCCCTAAGTGCAAAACAGACGATGTAGAAGTACCGATCCGGAAAACAGAACGGGCCCCAGCCGTGATTTCCGGCAGTTTCGCCTCGCCAGAAGCGATCGCGCACATCATGGTGCAGAAGTATGCGATGGCCTCGCCGCTGTACCGGCAGGAGCAAGAGCTGGACCGTACCGGTATCCAACTTACCCGGCAAACCATGTCCAACTGGACGATTCGGGCCGCTGACGATTGGCTGACGCCAGTCTACGAGGAACTGCACTGCTTGCTTGTGCAAGAAAAGGGCAGGCATATTGCAGCAAGCTGTTCTCTATGGAACGGGAATTGCAGGAACTGCCACCGGAAGAACGGTATACGCAGCGTCTGAAACGGTCTAAGCCAGTAATGGACGGTTGTGAAGGTCCAGGCAAAGAAAATGCACATCAGCATGATCAGCGCCATCAGCAATCAGGGCAAGCTGCATTTTCTACTCTATTCAGAATCGATCCACTCGGAGAAGCTGATCACCTTCATGGAGGCAATCATAAAGACCGCCAATGGGAGGAAAGTCTATCTGATCCTGGAGAAAGTGCATCACAGCAAGCTGGTGGCAGGGTGGGCTGAGGAGCATGAAACCCAGATCCGCTAGTTCCATTTGCCGCCCTATTCACCGGAATGCAACCCGGATGAATACCTCGACAATGATTTGAAACAGAGTCTTGGCTCACAGGTCCAGGTTCGTGATGTGGGTGAACTGGAAGTACACGCCGCTGACTTTATGCAAAAGCTGGCCGACGATCCCGACCACGTTAAGGTCTATTTCGATCACCCTGTCCTTGAACCCTATAAGCTGGGGTAATTGCGATTATTTAATTGCCGGAGTAATAACTTGATGACATTGCCCGGAAATGGTAGGATACCGTTGTCATACTTTTTCTTGAAAGAAAAAGTATCAAAAAGAACTTTAATATCGCTACCAAAGCGTTGCAATTCCTGCATTTTTCGCACGGTAACGTTATATTGTTTTTAATTGAAGAATAGTATTAAATACCAATCGCGGCGACACCTGCGGTCCCGTCCGTGAGAAATGATGCAAAATTTAAATTTAGATATCAAAAAAGAACATCGGTGTTTGGCAGGTCCAGCAGCGTTCCATGAGTAAACGCCAGGAAATCGGATGTGAAAAACCTAGCAAACAGACTTGCAATCAGGGAACGCCGATGATATAATACGACAATCAGTTCTAGCAGTTCTAGAAACTTGGGGACTGACATTTGATATGGAGACAAAATTTAAAATTTGTATCTTCTTGAGGCATCCAATGGATCGTGCCAATCATATCTTTTAAAATGTAAGATCGACCATCTTCACGCAGATACCGCTGTTCCTGGTCAGCTTCGTGGTCCGCCGCGTGTTCCTGCATGTGCTGGGGGAGCAATTCTGGGCCTCAACGGGCTCTTCACCAATATCCTGTCTGTGCTGTCCGTGGCGGATCCGGACTTCGGCACCCCCATCAACTACAGCCTTTACCAGCCTCTTGCTACCGGCGACCACGAGAAGGTCAAATCGCTGATGCGGCTCTACCGGGCGTGCAGTTAAATGCGGTTGATTTTGCGCGCGGTTTTATAATAGCACAACCCAATCTAATGACAATGGAGTACATAGAAATGAGCATTGAGTATACGCGCGAAGCAGAAGATATGTGTACCGTCGCAAAAGAGCCGCAGCAGGGCGTGTGCAAGCTTACGCTGAACGGAAAGAACGACGTCATGAATGAGAGACTTTCCCACCACGTAACTGTGCTGATGCAGAGGCACCCGTCTCTTGCTGCCGTGGAGAAGGATTTTGTCAATGCGTATCTGCTCATGGAGCAGTGTTATCTGAACGGCAAAAAGCTCCTTGTGGCTGGAAACGGCGGTTCGGCTGCGGACTCCGAACACGTTACCGGTGAGCTGATGAAGCGTTTTCGGCTGAAAAGGCCTGTGGACCCTGCATTTGCAGAGAGGTTGAGGGAGACAGATCCCGTCCGCGGCGCATACCTGGCCGACAGCCTGGAGAAAAGCCTTACCGCAATTCCGCTGGTAGCCCACGAAGCCCTCGCAACAGCGTGCATCAATGATGTGAGCGGCAAAAATATGTTCGCGCAGCAGCTTTTCGGATTTGGGCAAGAGGGAGATGTGTTCCTCGCCATTTCGACCTCCGGGAACAGCGAGAATATCCTGTATGCTGCCGTAGTTGCCAGAGCGATGGGCATTAAGGTGATTGGTTTGACAGGCGCAGGCGGCGGAAAACTGGTGGAGAAATCGGATATTATTGTGCGGGTCCCGGAGACGGAGACCTACATGATCCAGGAACTGCATCTTCCGATCTACCACAGCTGGTGCCTGATGCTGGAAGAACGGTTCTTCGGCGGTAGGCAGGACTGATACTTTTTCTTGAAAGAAAAAGTATCAAAAAGAACTTTACTATCGCTCTCAAGGCGTTTCGATACCTACATTTTCCACACGGTAACGAAGTATACTTCTAATGGGAGAATAGTGTGAGAAGGCAGCTCTGACAGGCGGAAGGTCCCAATGGGAAAGCAGGGCGGAAACTATTGCGATTATCTCAAGGACTCCTCGGTTCCAGACCCGCTATCGCCATCAGAGCGGGGTTGAGGATGTTCGCAGAATGGTACGAAGAGCATGACGCGGAGTGACAGTTATGATACACACAAAAGCAGATCTAAAAGAATATATGCTTCAAGATAAGGTGCAGCTTGGGATAAACCGGAGATTTCCAAAACCTTTTTCCGATAGAATATGGAGATATGAAATAGTATTAAGAAAATATGAGTATTGGCTCAATAAAAAAGGCGGTGGGCCACATACTAAGATCATGAAATTGTTTTATCACTTTTTATATAACCGATATTCTGCAAAATTGGGAATAAGCATCCCTCCTAATACTTGTGGAAAAGGGCTGAGCATCGCACATGCATGTTGCATTTTTATTAATAGTGCCGCGGAGATCGGGGATAACCTCAGAATACATGAAGGAGTTACCATAGGAGCCTCCGGCGGAAAAGAAGCCGCGAAAATAGGCGATTGTGTTTTCTTGGGAACCGGGTGCAAAATAATAGGCGATGTAAGAATTGCAAGTCACTGCGCGGTCGGTGCGAATGCAGTTGTTGTAAAGGATGTGCTGGAAGAGGGGATCACAGTGGCAGGAGTACCGGCTAAAAAGATAAGTGATCATAATTCTGACAGATTTATATTTGGAAGATCAAATAATTAAGAGAATGTTTATGAACATTCCTTTTGCTGGCACCGGCTTACGCCAGTCTGGCCTTTGCGGTCCTGCGGGCGGAGGATAACGTCAACATCAGGACTGGGTCCCGGAGGCGGAGACCTACATGATCCAGGAACTGCATCTTCCGATCTGCCGCAGCTGTTGCCTGATGCCGGAAGAACGATTCTTCGGCAGCAGGCAGGACTGAGAAAGTAGCTTTGACAGGCGGAAGGTCCCGATAGGAAAACAGGGAGGAAACTATCATGATCATATCAAGAACTCCATTCCGAATGTCCTTCTTTGGCGGGGGGACAGATTTTGCTGAGTTCTATCAGGAATATGGCGGGTGTGTGCTGTCCAGTACATTCGACAAGTATTGCTACGTTACGGTCAGGCACCTGCCGAGCTTCTTCGATTATTTGTCTGAGATCTGCTATTCCGAGATCGAGCGGGTCACCCGTGTAGACGATATCCGGCATCCGCTGGTGCGCGAGGCCATGAAGATGCTGGATATGCAGGACCTGCGTATTACATATGAGGCAGACCTTCCTGCGCGTTCCGGACTTGGGAGCAGCAGTTCCTTTGCGGTGGGAATGCTGAACGCGTTCCACTCCATGAAGGGACAATACGTCTGCAAACAGGAGCTGGCGGATGAGGCGATCCATCTCGAGCGGGTGCGCTGCCGGGAAGCAGGCGGCGTACAGGACCAGATCGCCGCGGCCTTCGGCGGGATGAACAAGATCGTCTTCGGGGCCAACGGCTACGAGGTGAAGCCGGTGCTGATCTACCCCGCCCGGAAGAAGGCACTCAATGCACACCTGATGCTGTTCTTCACGGGGTTTTCGAGATACTCCTTTGAGATCCAGACCAAAACGAGAGCGCAGCTGAAGAACAACATCGAAGAGCTCAAGGAAATGATGGCCATGGTAGATGAGGCCGAGCTGATCCTGGTAGACAAGAACAGGGATCTGAACGACTTCGGGCGTCTCCTGGACCACACCTGGCAGCTGAAACGGAATCTTGCTGCGGGCATCTCTACAGATGCAGTGGATGAGATCTATGGAAAGGCGAAGGCGGCAGGAGCCCTAGGCGGCAAGCTTCTGGGCGCCGGCGGAGGCGGATTCATTCTGTTCTTTGTGGAACCGGATCAGCAGCCAGCCGTTCACCGTGCGCTGAAGGACCTCTTGTATGTGCCGTTCCAGTTTGAAGATGAGGGAACCAGCATCATCTATTACAGGCCTGAGCAGTATCAGTCCGAGGGCGGCGCTGCTACTTTTTCTTGAAAGAAAAAGTAGCAAAAAGAACTTTACAATCGCTCTCAAAGCACCGCAAAACCTACGATTCCCGCACGGTAACGAAGTATGTTTTTCATGGGAGAATCGTGAGATGCGGCAAGCGGAAGGACCGACGCCATAGATTAAGGTCCTGTTAGAAAATGTGCCGGAGGAGGCGGCTGCAGGTGAATGAACGTATCCAGGTAATGAACGCCACATATACGAACATGAGCTGCCAGGAATTGCTGGATGCGGCGGTGTCCCGCGTGAAGACCCAGGACCCGGCCACGATCATCTTCTTGAACGTGGATGTCGTTATGAAATTGGAGAAAGATGCCTATCTGGCGCGGATCGTGGAGGAAGCGGAATATGTACTGGCCGATGGAATGCCTCTCATATGGATCTCAAAGCTGCTCCACAGAGGGCTGAAGGAAAAGGTCTCCGGTTCAGATTTTGTACCGCTTTTGTGTGAGCGGGCTGCCAAAGAAAACATCAGTCTCTTCCTGGTCGGAGGGGCCGAGGGCGTTGCGGCGGCGGCGGTGAAACAGCTTGCGCAGCGCTATCCAGGCATCCGGGTAGTAGGCACGGACAGCCCTCCTATGGGATTTGAGAAGGATCCGAAGGAGATCGAACGGCTCAACGAGCATATCCGGGAAGCCGCTCCGGACGTTGTGATCGCGTGCTTAGGCTGCCCGAAGCAGGAGAAGTATCTGTATGAGAACCGGGATCAACTTGGTGCTGCGCTCTATGTCTGCGCAGGTGCGACCATTGACTTCCTGGCAGGGAACGTAAAGCGGGCGCCCCTCTGGATGCGGAAATGCGGCCTGGAATGGTTCTATCGCTTCCTGCAGGAGCCCAAACGTCTCTTCAAGAGATACTTCGTGGATGATATGCAGGCCATAGGGCTTGTGATCCGGTACTGGCATCAGCGGCACGAAGAAAGATAATGATGCCGGATAACACGGCGGTCCGAATGGATAGGGGTCCACGGACGCTGTCAGGGGGTGCGTTGAGAAATGAAGGTCCTGATGTGCTGTTCCGATGTGAACACGTATAAGGGCGGGATGGTGTCGGTCGTAAAGAACTACCTTTCGTGGGACAAGTGGGAGGACGTGGAGATCTGCTTTGTCCCCACCCATAAGGAAGGCAGCAAGGTTCAGAAAAGCGTGTACTTTCTGAAGGCCTATCACAGAATATGGACGATGCTCCGAAAGAAGCAGATCGACGTGGCACATCTACATATTGCGGAGCGAGGCAGTTTCTATCGGAAAGCGTTTCTGCTTCGGCTGTGCCGGCACTACAACGTTCCGGTCATCCTGCATCATCACGCCGCTGAGTTTGAGGATTTCTATGGGAAATTACCTGCCAGTCAGAAGAAGTTCGTAAAAGAGACGTTCATGGCTGCAACGGTAAACCTCGTTCTGGGGGACTACTGGAGAAATGGCCTCCTGGGCAGCCTCTCTCCAGGGAACACGCAGGTGTTGTATAACGCTGTGCCTGTTCCGGATACCATGCCCTGCAATCCCGAAGCAGATTGCCTTCTCTTCCTGGGGCGGCTTGGAAAGCGAAAGGGCACTTATGACCTGCTAGACGCGCTGAAGCGGATCGACGATGTGCTTCCGAAACACATCAAATGCTATCTCTGTGGGGACGTAGAGATCGAAGAGGTAAAAAAGCGCGTTCAGGAACTCGGCCTTGAGAAAAGGGTAGCTCACGTTGGGTGGATCGATGGCGTGCAGAAAGAAGAGCTCCTTTCAAAGACTGCGGTGAATATACTGCCATCCTGGAATGAGGGCCTTCCCATGACGATCCTTGAGACCATGGCCCGCGGGATCCCAAGCATCACAACACGCATCGCCGCGATACCGGAGGCGGTCACCGATGGCTGGAACGGGATACTGCTGCAGCCGGGAGATATAGAAGTTCTGGCAGAGGCGATCCTCAGGCTGACCTCCGATGAAGAGCTGCGTTCTAAATTCCGGGATCGCTGTTATGAGACGGCAAAGGACCGGTTCTCTATGGAGAGGCACATGGAACAGCTGATGGCGGTATACCGGGAAGCATGTGGTTCGCCTCTCATTCCTGCCGGAGGAGCGGCCCGTTGAAGCTGATACATCGTCCGGCCTCGCGTATACCGCAGGCGAGGCGATCCCTACTTTTTCCAGAGAGGTGCAGCTGATATGAAAAATGGACCCTGTGTGGATGGGAAGAGCGTAACGGCTGTGATCATGGCCGGCGGGAAAGGCACCCGGATCGCTGCCCTCAACAGCACGATCCCTAAGCCAATGCTTCCTGTAGCGGGAAAACCGGTGCTGGAGCATGAGATCGAGTGCCTCCGGCGGCAGGAGATCACCGATATTGTACTCACGGTAGGTCACATGGCGGAGCGGATCACAGAGCACTTTGGGGACGGCAGCCGGTTCGGCGTCCATATCGACTATATCCGGGAGGAGATGCCTCTTGGAACGGGCGGGGCGCTGTACTACCTGAAGGAGAAGGTCCAGGACGACTTCCTTTTGCTCAACGGCGACCTGATCTTCGATGTGGATTTTCACCGGCTGCTGGCGTTCCACAAAGACCGCCAGGCCGATGCCACGCTGCTGGTCCACCCCAACGATCACCCCTATGACAGCGGTGTGATCATCGCAAACGAGGACGGCCGTGTGGACGGCTGGCTGACCAAGGAGGATGAGCGCGGGTGGTACTCCAACTGCGTAAATGCGGGGATCCATGTCCTGTCCCCCCGGATGCTGGATCAGCTCACGGAGCCCAGGAAGACAGATCTGGACAGAGATATCCTGAGGCCCTCCATTCCGGCCGGTAAGATCTATGCGTACCGCTCTCCTGAGTACGTGAAGGACATGGGGACCCCCGAGCGGATCCGGGAAGTGGAGCGGGATATCGAGACCGGCCGTGTCCGCAGCCGGAACCTGAGCCGCAGGCAGAAGGCCATTTTCCTGGATCGGGACGGCACGATCAACAAGTATGTGGGTTTTCTGCGGAGCATTGACGATTTTGCCCTGATCGACGGCGCAGCAGAGGTCATCCGGGCCATCAACCGCAGCGGCTATCTGGCTGTTGTTGTGACCAACCAGCCGGTGATCGCACGGGGCGAGGTGTCATGGGAAGAACTGCGTGAGATCCACAGAAAGATGGAGACCCTTCTCGGCCGGAAAGGGGCCTATGTGGACGGTATCTTTATCTGCCCGCACCACCCGGACAAGGGGTTTCCGGGAGAGCGGCCGGAGTACAAAATAGTTTGTGATTGCCGCAAGCCGAAGCCCGGCCTGCTGCTGCAGGCGGCGGAGCAGTACAACATTGATCTGTCTGCGAGCTGGATGATCGGCGACTCCGCGAACGACATGGCGGCAGGAAAGGCAGCCGGCTGCCAAACGGTGCAGGTGTGCGACGGCATGTCTCTGGGGGACGCTGTACAGTATGTGTTACAATCTGCGCTATAAGGTGGGTCAATCTGATGCCAAAGGGCAGCGATCCCTCAGGGCGAGAGATGCTGTGCTGTTCCGCTCTTGATTCCGAAACCAGCGAACCGCATGCGGATCGTGGGGATCGTTAGGAGAGGACTGTTAACGTTTATCAGGGGAAGGAATATAACTTTATGAGAAAATGGGGCAGACAGGCCATTTCCTGGGCTGCGGCGGTTATATTAGCCTTCTGCATATGCAATGCAGCGATGTTTTTGTATGAGGTCCAGCCGGGATGGATCGAGCGGGAAAATGGCGCCACGTTGGCTATCTGGGATCCGGGTACGGCGCTGGTCGCCGGCCTGGAGGGGCGCGGCTATTATCATGTTGACAGCAAAGGATATTTGAACGACAGCATTCCGACAGAGCCGGGATACTGTGTCGTTGTCGGAGCATCCTTTACCCAGGGGAAGGAAGTAGAAAACGGGAAGAGATATACGGATCTTTTAAATGCTATGCTGTCCGAACAGAACGGCGAGAACAGCGACGGCGGAAATGATGCGGCAGTCTCTGCCCGTCCGTCATTTGTCTACAATGTGTCCCAGGAGGGGTATTATTTTCCTGATATCGCTAGCGGATTTTACGCTTTGACGAAGGAATTCCCGGATGCTGGGACGATCGTGATCGAGACCGGTAAGACTTCCTTTTCCGACAGGGAATTAGAGGCGGCACTTGATCAGAGGGCTTATGACGAAGCGCAGAACGGTGAGAATATACTGGCGACACTTTCTCCTGCCAAGCGATTTACGATGCGGGTAAAAGAAGCGATGCCGCTTTTGAATATACTGAAAACACAGGCAGAGACTGTGAAACACAGACTGTCCGAAGGAGAGGAATCGGCGAAAGGAGAGGAAGAAGCGAAAGAAAAAGATACAGCGGCGTATTCCGACAGATTGGAGCCGGTCCTTAAAATGCTGCGGGAAGAATTTGACGGGACGCTGATCATCGCCTATCATCCGGACGTGACCATTTGTGATGATGGCTCTCTCAGCCCGGTTCGGTATGAGGAGACAGAGGTGTTTTCCAGACTGTGCAGGGAGAACGGTATCATTTTTATGGACGCCACCCAGGCGATCCTGGATGCGTATGCGGAGGATTATTCGGTTCCTTACGGCTTTATGAATACAACGATGGGAAAAGGGCACTTCAGCCAAGCCGGGCATCGCGTTATGGCGGAGGAACTGTATAAAATATTAGTTGGGAGAAGCGGGCAGTGAGCTTTTTGTCAGTGCGATTTGGGATATTTTTTCTGATCCTTCTTCTGGTTATGAAGATGACCAGAGGGGCAAAAACGCACCAGTTGGTTCTGCTGGGGGCCAGCTATGTTTTCTATGCTGCTGGCGACTGGAGGTTTCTGGCGCTTCTTGCAGGCATTTCGCTGGTCATGTGGAAGTGCGGCTTAAAGGTCAGCCAGGATGCTCCTGTGGGGGGAAAAGGGAAAAAAACATGGCTGATATTGGGGATCTGCCTGGATCTGCTGGTCCTTTGCGTATTCAAATATGCGGGCTTTTTCGTGGATACGTTCACCGCGGCCTTTGGGCTTCCCCGGACAACGATAGGGATCTTGCTGCCGCTGGGCCTGTCTTTTTATATTTTCCAGGCGATCAGCTATCTGGCCGATGTTTATATGGGAAAAATGAAGGCGGAGAGTTCTCTGCGGAAGGTGCTTCTCTATATCAGTTTCTTCCCGCAGATCGTGTCAGGACCCATTGTTAAGGCCCGCGATTTTTTCCCGCAGCTTGAGACAGATCACGAGATCACATGGGAGAACCTGTCCTGGGGAGGGCAGAAGTTTCTGACAGGCCTGTTTAAGAAGATAGTGATTGCAGACAGGCTTGGCATCTGCGTGGATGCGGTTTATGCCGCGCCGGCTGCGTACAGCGGCATCAGCCTCCTGACGGCGGTACTCGCCTATGCCCTTCAGATCTATTATGACTTCTCGGGCTATTCGGACATGGCGATAGGCGTGGCCCGTATCCTCGGCTTTGATCCGGGGAGAAACTTTAACCTGCCCTATCTGGCCGCCAATCCTTCGGAGTTCTGGAAGAGGTGGCACATCAGCCTCTCCAGTTGGTTTCGTGATTATGTATATATCCCCCTGGGGGGAAACCGAAAGGGGGAGGCCAGGACTTATCGGAATCTGTTTCTGACCATGCTTTTCAGCGGCCTCTGGCATGGGGCCAGCTGGTCCTTTGTGGCGTGGGGCGCCCTTCACGGGGCCGTCTCGGTTTTCAGCAGGGCGCTGGGAAGAAAACGGAAAGGAGAGGCACCGGATGCCGCAGTGTGGGGAAAGGTGCGCCATGCTTTTTCTGTGATCCTTAATTTTTGCGTGGTCACGATCCTCTGGATCCCTTTCCGGACCAATAATTTCGGAAAGGCGCTTCTTATCCTGCGGCGGATCTTCACATGGGCCCCGGGAATACATTATGTATATGTGTATGCCCTTATTTTCGGAATAGGTCTTCTTTTTGTAGAGATGGCAGCAGTCCGCTTTCATCAGGGGAATGATATCTGGCGCCCTCTTGACCTGAGCAGGTTCGGCAGCCGTGTGATACTGTGCTGCTTTATCCTGCTGACGGCTGTGTTCGCGTATATAGGAGACAGTGCGTTTATTTATGCGCAGTTTTAAGCGCATTTATGGATCAAAACAAAATGGCGAAGGGAACGGTGATCAGTGCAATGGACGAGGAATATGCAGTTGAGAAAAAGAGGCGGCGGCCCAGGAAGTTCCTTCTGGTGCTCCTGATCTTAGCGGCGGTTGTTTTGGCATTCGGGATCGCCATATGGATGTTATCAGATAACGATACCCTGGAGACGACCTTTTATCAGGTCACTTCCGGCAAGATCCAGGAGGCGGTCCGGATCGTGCTGCTGACCGATCTGCATAACCACGAATTTGGGCGGGCCAATCGTGATCTGGTGAATGAGATCGAGTCGCTGGAGCCGGACCTGATCGTAATGGCCGGAGACATGGTGAACGGAAATGATGCGAATATCACGATCGTAACGGATCTGTGTGGAAAGCTTCTTGAGATGGCGCCGGTCTATTACGTATTCGGCAACAATGAGGGGGCCTTGGAGTATGGGGACGGTGGCCCGCAGGTGGCTCTGGACGCAGAGCTTTGGAAGAAGGGCGTGACAGTCCTGTATAATAACTCCATAAGCGCGGAGATAAAGGGAAATCCTTTTGAAATTATGGGAGTGACAGCCGCAGAGGACGAATTCGAGAAGGTCGCCGGAGATGCCATATCCTCCTTTGAGAAAAAGGACGGCTTCAAGCTTCTGCTCACCCATTTCCCGTCCCTTTACTACGACTGCCTGGCGGATGTGAATTTTGACCTGGGCGTCGCGGGACATTTCCACGGGGGCCAGATACGGCTTCCGGATGGGAGGGGCCTGTTCCATGTGGATGAGGGTTTCTTCCCTCGGTATTGTTACGGCGAATTTTCTCTGACGCATGGGACTCTGATCGTGAGCAGAGGGCTGGGCGGCCATGGACATTTGCCGAGGATCAACAACAGGCCGGAGCTGGTCGTAATCGATATCAGCCGGTCATAGAGAATGGAGGGGATCTATTTGGAAAACATTCGGTATTTTGAGTACATTTTGGTGGCTCTTCCGGCTGTAATGCTCCTGTGTGCGCTGATCCTTTTTATGAGCCGCGGCAAGGAGAATCTCCTCAGACGGATCAGAAACGGGACCCGCACACTGAAGAGATGGATCATTCTGGTCCTTATTCTGGCGGTAGCATATGGGGGGATCAATTTTAAAACGGAGCAGATGCAGGCGGAGATGCGGGCGGCGGCGATCATCGGATTCAATTATCCGGAGGCTTCCAGCGGCCTGAATCCGAACAGGACCCGCTTTAATATTTCAGAGATCCTTTCCGACGAGATCCTGGAAAAAGCAATTACGGAGGGAAATCTGGATCATGTCAGTGCGGATGATCTGAAACGCTGCTTACAGGTAACGCCCCTGAAAGCAGGAGAGTCCATATCTACAAACCAGGTGTATATCTCTACGGAATACCAGCTGACCTATGAGGCTGATCAAAATACGAAGCACCTGGATCCTGACGACGTGGTGACTTCGGTGGCCGAGGTATATTGCCGCGAATTTGTCGATGCGAATTCCAGAAAGACGAACGCTTTCGCGATGGATTTTTCCGAGCTGGAGAATATGGATTATCTGGATATCGTAGAGTTGTTTGACGAGAAGGCGGAGGATATCTCGGATTATGCTTATGCGATGTCATTTGAGGCCGCCACTTTCCAGTCTGAGACGACGGGAGAAACGTTTTCTTCCATTACCGAGAAGGTCCAGACGTTCCGGGACGTACAGTTGGAACGTTTTCAGGCGTTTATCCTCTCCAACGGCCTTGCAAAAAATGCCAGTCAATATGTAGCAAAATTGAAGTATGATAATACCATCACTCACAAGTTATATCTGAAAAATGTTGCGACCCACAATATCAATCTGGATGCCATTGACCGGTATGACAGGGATATGGCGACGATCGTTCTGATCCCCAGCGTGGATGTGGACGGGTATTTCTACATGTCCAGAACAAAGATAGGCGTCGATTACTTTGCTGAGAATGCGGAGGAGTCCATGCAGTCCGCCTCGAAACGGCAGCGCAGTATGCAGTTTAATGATTATGCGATCACACAGATGCAGACCGCGGATCAGGTGAGCGCGCAGATCGCGCAGGCGGAGGATATGCTGGAAGCTCTAAAAAACGAGTACCAGGTCTTTTCACAGCTTCTTGTGGATACGCTGGCGGATTATGACAAGAAAACAGTCAACAACTATGTCAGCATGATGGTCGATGATTCGGATCCTCTTAAAACTGAGATCGTAAAGTCCGCCATATTCGCGATCATTTTCGCTGTTGCGCTCTGCGTTTTGATCATCGCTCTGAACGGAAGAAATGATCCTGTTTCTTCCTCGGTTTCTGGGGGGTCACAGAAAGAAAAAAGGAACGCCGGACCAGGAGACGTGCAAAGGGAAACCGGGAATGGAGACGGAGAAACAGCGGAGGAAGATAAAAGATGAAAAGATTTCGTGTTTTGGACTACATCAAGAAGTATCAAATACCGATCGTCGTTTTATCTCTTTTGGCCGGGTTGCTTTTCGCTCTCTATATGCAGTCAAATCAGACTTACACGGCATCTGTAGTGATCAATTATACGAATAGCCGTGCCGCCGAGGGCTACGCGCCGGACGGAAGCGTGATCGATGTGTCGGAGATCTATTCTTCCCAGGCTATGACCCGCGTTTTTGAAGAGATGGGCTTGGATTACAGAGAGTATAATCTGGATGAGCTGCGTTCCAGGGTAACGGTGACCGGGATCGTGACGGACGAGGACAAGGCGGTCCAGGAAGCGGTGAATGCTTCCGGCGAGCAGTCCACTTCTCAGCCTACGAAATATTTTGTATCCTTTACGGCCCGCCAGTCGGATTCCGATAACCCCCAGGCTTTTGCCAGGCAGGTACTGGATAATCTTCTGAATATTTATATTGAGAATTATGGAGAGAAGCATATCAACAACCTGATGGCGGCAAACGATATTTCCGGCCTGGATGAAAGAAATTATGACTATCTGGAGATGGCGGAGATCCTGGAGGATTCCCTGGACGATGTCCTGGTGAGTACCAACGAGGGCTTTAGTGAGAATAATACTTTCCGTTCATCAGCGAACGGCTATTCTTTCATGGATCTGTATCGGGAGTTTGCTTATTTGAAGGATGTGGAATTGTCCAACATATACGCCTATATCCTGAGCAACAGGGTGACGAAAAACTTGGACGCCCTGATCGCCAAGTATGAGAACCGTATCGAGAATTATGAATTGGACAATAATGCCAACAAGACGCAGATCGATGCCATTGACCGCGTGATTGCATCCTATGTTGAGATGATGAAAGAGTCCGGAAATACCGATATTACCTACGAGTATATTCTGGATGACGTTCACGATGAGTGGGAAGGAGCGGATCAATATCAGAAGCGGATCGACCAAACGGTCGAATACGATGTTCTGATGGAGGATTTTGTAGATAACAGAGAAGAGTATGAGTGGCAGCTGATCGAAGTAGCCTATTGTGAGTACATACTGGGTATCTATCGAAATGGCGAGGATATCGGGACCGCCTTGAATATACAGGGGATTGAAGGAACGAGCGATCCTGCGGAAGCGGGAGAGGACGCAGCAGTTCCCGGTGAAGGCGGGGAAGGCGCAGCGGTCCCCGGTGCGGACGGGCAAGAAGCAGCGGCCCCTGGTGCGGACAACAAAGGCGCAGGGGCCTCCGGTGAAGGCGCAAAAGGCGCAGAGGTCCCCACTGCAGACGAGAAAGGCGCAGTAGTCCCCGGTGCAGATGAGAAAGAAGCAGCGGTCCCCCCTGCAGACGGGCAAGAAGCAGCGGTCCCCGGCACAGGTGGAGACGAAGCAGCCGCAGAAGAGACGCTGCCGGCTGTGACCGTCGATTATGAGGAACCTTCTCAGGAGATCCTTGATACAGCGGAGGCCATGATCTCCGAACTGGTAGCGAAGACCGACCGCCTGTATGAGATCATGATGGAAGTCAATAAGGAATACAATGCCTTTTGCGGAGCTGCTAATATCAGTCTGCTCAGCAATATTATCGTAATTGCCAACCAGAGGATCCTTCTGTACGCGGCCATGGTCGTCATCATTTTCCTGTGCCTGCTCTGCGTGGCGGCTGTCGTCCTGGGACGTTTGGGAGATGTTGTTGATTACTACGTATATAGAGATAGAAAATTCGATCTTCCCAATCGGGCCGGCTGTGATAAATACATGGAAACTTATGCCGACGGCATGCATCCCGATGATTTCGGCTGTATTGTTCTCAGACTCATGCGGATACAGGAGAAGAACGCCGTTTATGGCAGGGAAGCGATGGATACGATGATGCTGAAGTTCAACAGCATGATCAAGGGCGTTTATCCGAAGAATGACGATTGCTTTATTGCTCTTAACGGTGTGGGACAGTATATCATCTACGCAAAAGGTATGTCGAAGGAGCAAATGGACTACTATGCGCAATATCTGAAAAAGGAGACCGAAAACTACAATGCTGCTTCGGACTGCAAGATCGAGTATGAGTGTGGGATGGCCGAATCCAGGACCTCCGGCATCTATCAGATCAAACGGCTCCTGGTCCAAGCGATGAACAATGTAAGACCGGTGTAAAGGAAGCCGGATCATGGCAGGGAAGGGAGGACCCATGACCTGGGAGAACATAAAAAAAGGAACTCTTTTTACCATTTACATCATATTGGCCGCGCTGATGTATAATGCGCTGTCCTGGGACCCTAGCGGTGTGACCATCGGCGGATTTACGTTCATGTATATGTATCTGCTTGGCATGGGCATCATCGGGATCGCGTTCCTGGCGTTCCTTGTCGATCCCCAGGTGCCGCGGGTGTGGCTGCTGACGAAATATTCGCTGTGGATCTGTATGCCATTTTTCCTTAACCTGTTTATTTCGCTGATCGTCTGGATCGTGGTCGGGTCAGATCCCAACGTGATTATCCGCGGCACGTTCTTTTCCGTCTATCAGATACTGGCCATTATGGTGGCGGCGTCAACTCTCTATCTGTTCGGAGACAAAGGGATCAAGTATAACCTGATCGCGCTTGTCCTGGCCAGCTGCATCACGATGGTTTCCTCTATGCTGGAAGGAGGGGTAGCCGAGTTTTTCAGTGAGTTTGGGACGCTCATCGTCAGTGGCGCCATGGAGACTGGCCCCCTGATGGGGAATATGGAGATGACGGGACATACCTACGCCTTCGGTATGTATATCCTGTATTTCCTCCTGTTCAATAAGAACAGCAAGCGGGATATTCTGGCGCTGGCGGCAGCTGCTCTGTTTTTTGTTATGGAATTCAAGCGGAGCGCTTTACTGGCCCTGATCGTCGCGCTGATGGCCGGCCTGGTCCTCCGTGTGGTGCGCGACGGCGTCAGGAAAGTCCTGATCAACTTAGGCGGATTGCTCCTGGTCATCGTTGGCTTTGTCTACATTTGGATGATCAAGTCGGGGATCTATGATGTGCTGATGGACCTGCTGGGGATCGATACCAGCGGAAGATCCGTGATGTATGCGAATGCCGCCCCCTTTTACAGCTTCAGCCCATTTTTCCTGGGACAAGGTCTGGGATATGTTACCAAAATGATCCAGACGGGCGAGATGTATCTGGGAATTCTGGGCAGTCTTATCGGCGATATTCACAATGACTTCCTGCGGCAGTTTATCGAGCAGGGCTTCTGGGGATATCTTCTGTGGCTGCTGGCCATGTTTGTCGCGAGAGTCCGGCTCTTTCTGTCCCGCAGCACCACGCTGGGCGTCCTTGCCTTTACGATCAGCGTATTTTTGTATATTACCTTTTTCTCCGAAAATATGTATTTCCTTTTCTATGGAAATATCCCCATGGCGGTCCTGATGATGGGACATCATCTGGAGGAACAAGTTGAGAAGGAGAGGGAGCTCAATACGTGGATGTGAAAAGGATCTGTATTTTCATGCACCGTTTTGACGGCGGCGGAGCAGAAAAAATGACAGTGGTATTAGCCAATGAGCTTCATCGCCGGGGACATGATGTGGCGTTCTGTGTCAGGTACAACTACGGAGAGACGCGGCATCTGCTGGATGACGGGATCCCTGTGCTGGATATGAAGGTATCTGAGACCTCCAAGATACGGAAGAATCTGAAGAACGTGGTGTATTTGCGGCGGCTGATGGCAAAAAAGGAATTTGATATTCTTCTCTGCGTAACGGCGGAGATGAGCCAGGTGGCCATGGTCGCGTCATGGCTGGCTCCCGGCCGAATGCCGGTAGTGGCCGTCATACATAACACCCTGTCACAGGAGACACACAGCTTTCAGAAGATCCGCGACCGGCTCTTCCCCCTTATGGACAAAAGTATGGATGGGGTGATCGCCGTGTCGGAGGCGGTCAGGGAGGATTATATCCGGCTCTGCCGGGCGGATGCGGGCCATGTTTTTACGGCATATAATCCGGTCGTGTTTGAAGAGATCTTCCGGATGGCCGGGGAGGAGACGGGGCATCCATGGCTGGAGCCGTCCAGGCAGTGGAAGACCCTTGTGCTGGCAGGACGGTTATCTTACCAGAAAAACCATCAGCTCATGTTCCATGCGTTGCAGCGGCTTCGCGGGGAGGGAGACTGGCGGCTGATCCTTCTTGGGATCGGTGAACTGGAGGAGGAGCTGCGCCAGCTGTCCCGCCAGCTGCAGATAGAGGAATGGGTGGATTTCAGGGGATATGTGAATAATCCCTACGCCTATTATGCGGCGGCAGACGGTGTCGTGCTGAGCTCCAGATTTGAGGGGCTTCCCACGGTACTCATCGAGGCCCTGGCCTGCGGAAGCGCGATTGCGAGCGTGGATTGTCCTTCGGGTCCCAGGGAGATCCTGGGAGATGGGGTCTACGGCACCCTGGTCCCGATGAACGACAGCCGCGCCCTGGCGGAGGGCATAAAGGAAGCGGTATCCCGGGAGCCGGACAGGGAAAAGCTGATCCGCAGGAGTCTGGATTTTTCTGTGGAAAGATCTGCGGACCGCTATCTGGAGATTATAGATTGCATCCTGCAGGACAGAGGGAAAGCCTGAGGGAAGCGGCCGCAAGGAGGACGGCGATGGAGGCAAAGCGGTATGATAGCCTTGATCTGTTAAAGTGGATCATGTCGTTCGTAGTGATCGCGCAGCATACGCATCCCTTTGAAACCGTGGATAACTCGCTTTTTTTAAACTGTCAATCCATGGTGTTTTCCCTTTCCGTGCCTACATTTTTTGTATGCACCGGATACTTTCTGCTTCGGGAAAGGGGGGAGAGCAGGGAGGAGCTTGCTCTCAGAGTGAAGCGGTATGCCCTGCGGGTCCTGCGCCTGTATCTTCTGTGGACGGCTGTATACCTGCCGTGCACCTTTTACGAATACTTTACGGACGGCAAAGGTTTTCTGGTCGATCTGTACCTGATGGTCCAGGGAACGGTGCTGGTAGGAGCCCATTATTATTCCTGGCATTTATGGTATCTCCTGGCAGTGGTCTACAGCGGGAGCCTTTTGTACCTTATTATTAAACGGGACTGGTCCGCAAGGGCGATCTTTACGGCCGCTCTGTTCCTGTTTTTGGCAGGCGTGGCCATGTCGGAGATCGTGGATACCTCCTGCAGCCTGCCGGCAGTTTCCCTGATCCGCACCGGGATCGTGCGCACCTTCGGAACAGGGCAGATGTTCACGGCGCCTCTATATCTGATCCTGGGCGGCTGGCTGTCCAGAAGAAAGGCGCTGCCTGCGAAGGCCGCGGCTGCAGCTGCCGCGCTGGCTTTCCTGGCGGGAACTCTGCGGATCCCCCTGTGGTCGGATTTTATGACGGTTTTTGCGACGGTGGGGATCGTCAGTCTGGCGCTGTCCATCGTCCTGAAGCCTTCGCCGGTCTGGAAGTATTTTGACAGGGCCAGTAAGATCAATTATTACCTGCATATGGTGTTTGTGTTCCTGTATACACTGTGTTTCCGGGAATTTGCTTATTATGGGTGGGACGTGTTCCTGGCGGCTGCAGGCGGCTGCCTGGCGGTATCGCTTCTTCCCGCTGTGAAAAAGAAAGGAAAAAACGTATGGCTCCCCTTTTAAGCGTTATCGTACCCATTTACAAGGTGGAACCCTATCTGCGGCAATGCGTGGAGAGTATTCTGGGACAGACCTTCCAGGATATGGAGATCATCCTGGTGGACGACGGTTCTCCTGACGGCTGCCCGGCGATCTGCGATCACTACGCCGAAATGGACGCTCGCGTTAAAGTGATCCATAAACAGAATGGGGGATTGGTGAATGCCAGAAAAGATGGTGTAAGGTTCAGCACTGGTCGGTATATTACTTTTGTTGACGGTGATGACTGGATCGACAGCGGCATGTATCAGGCAATGTGGGAGAGGATCCAGATGAATCATGCCGATATTCTGACTACAGATTATTTTTATGATGGAGGACATCCCATAAGAAATACGGCTGCTGTTCCGGAAGGAATTTACCGTGGAAAAAGTCTGGAAAACCTGTGTGATCAAATGATCTATTCTGGAAAGTTTTATCAGCCGGGCGTTTTTCCCGTAGTCTGGAACAAGTGGTTTCGCCGGGAAATACTGCTCCCCAATCTGTTTGCGGTGAATGAGAATCTGACATTAGGAGAGGACCTGGCCTGTACTTACGCCTGCATATTGGACGCAAAGTGCGTGGAGATCTATAAAAGCCAGTGCTTTTATCATTACCGGATACGCCAGGAGTCCATGACGAAGGATTTTGACCAGGGATATTTCCGAAAATGCCGGTATCTGTATGATTATATGGATGTGTGCTTTGCGGATAAAAAACGGGAAGATCTGCAGGAGCAGCTGAAATACCATAAGGTATGGATGGTCATGCTGGGAATCAAGGAATGCGCCGGCGGCATTCGGAGCATCTTTACCGGCAGAGGACGAAAGAATGTAGAAGAATGCTATGGGGACCGGGATCTTGCGCGGTGCATGGACGGCGTCGATGCCAGCGGGATGAAACTCCCGTTTTTATATCGGGAGACCTGGTGCGCGCTGGAAGAGAGACAGACCTATCGAATTTTGGTTTTGACCCTGTTGTTGAAGGTGCCGCTGTTTATGGAAAAGGTATGCCGGTTGTTCCGTCAAAGGAACGGGAAGGAGAGACTATGAACGTAAAAGAGCGGGTCCGTCAGGTACGGACCCGTCTGGCGATAAAAGGCAGGATCTCCGCCGTTTTCCGGTTATGTCCGATCCGAAGGAACAAGATCGTATTCGACAATTTTCACGGGAGAGGTTACGGCGACGATCCGAAATACATATGCGAAGCGCTGCACAGGATGGATGAAAGCCTGGACCTGGTCTGGCTCATCAAGGGAGGAGAGAGCTCGGAAGAGGCGGCGAGCATTCCAGCCTGGGTGAGGAAGGTCCCCTACGGCTCTCTTGCCGCCCTTTATGAACTGTCCACGGCCGGGATCTGGGTCGACAACGTAAAAACGGCATATAAGCCGCGCAAACGAAAGGGGCAGTTTTATTTGCAGACCTGGCATTCCATTGTGGGGTTCAAGCGGAACGAGGGGGACGCGGAAAAGGTCCTTCCCGCTTCCTATCTGAAGGCCTCGCAATACGACGCTTCGATTACAGATCTCATGTATTCAGACAATGATTTCCGAAGAAGGAATTACCAGACGACCTATTATTATCACGGGCCTGTTTTAAAATGCAGCGTTCCCCGATGCTCGGTATTATATCACGGAAGAGAAATCGCGGACAGAAAAGTGCGGGAGTTCTTTTCGATCCCTGAGGGGAAACAGATCGTTCTTTATGCCCCCACGTTCCGCGTGGATCGGGATGTATCTGTTTATGGTTTTGATCATCAGCGCGTCCTGACAGCGCTGAACGAGCACTACTTTCAGTCAATGGGGCAGGAGAAAACTGCGGATTTTGTCATGCTGATGCGCCTGCATCCGACCGTTGCGGAGAAAGCCGGCGCCTTGCTCTACAGCGACGATGTGAAAAACGCTACCATGTACCCGGATATGCAGGAGCTTCTGGCCGCAGCGGACGTTTTGATCTCGGATTATTCAGACTGCGTCTTTGATATGGTCTTTGTCAAAAAACCGGTGTTTGCCTATATGCCGGACCTGGATGAGTACAGCAACCGGGACAGAGGGCTCTATTTTACGCAGGAGGAGCTCCCCTTTACATTTAATACCTCTGAGGAACGTCTGGAGGAGGCCATTGCGCGTTTTTCTTATCAGGATTATGCGGAGAAATGTGAGAAATTCTGCGCCCGGATCGGTCTTGAGGAGGACGGATATGGCGACGCCTATATTGCCGCTCTGCTTTTAGATAAAATTAAAGGATAGATGAAACAGGATCATGGGAAGAACAAAGAACGCGGCCAGGAACATCACATGGGGTCTGGTCTATAAGTTTTCTACACTGGCAGTCTCATTCATTGCCAGGACCGTCATGATCTATACCCTGGGGGCGGAATATCTGGGGCTCAACAGTCTGTTCAGCTCCGTGCTGCGGATCTTGAGCCTGGCGGACCTGGGGTTTGGAACGGCAATTACATATAGTATGTATAAGCCGGTGGCAGAGAATGATGAAGAAACGGTCTGCGCGCTGCTGGGACTGTACAGGAAGATATACAGGATCGTGGGGCTCGTTATCCTGGGAGCCGGTTTGCTCCTTCTTCCGTTCGTTCCCTATATGATCGCGGGCAGCGTGCCCAGCGGCGTCAATGTGCGTATCCTCTTTTCAATCTATCTGCTGGATACGGTATCGAGCTATTTCTTCTTTGCCTACCGTGCCTCTGTCCTGACGGCCCATCAGCGGAACGATATACCGTCGGTGGTCAGCATGGTCACGAACCTGGCGAAGAATCTGATCCAGATCGCGATACTGCTTACCATACGCAATTATTACTGTTTTGTGCTGGTGATCCCCGGGATATCAATTATCACGAACCTGATCACGGCGTATCTGGCCAAACGGTATTACCCTCAGTATGAATGCCGGGGGACGGTCGATCAGGAGACGCAAAAACAGATCGGCAGGAAGACAAGAGCCCTGCTGGGCGTTAAGATCACCTCCCTTATCTATAATTCTGTGGACAGTGTTGTGATCTCCTCCTTCCTGGGACTGGCGGTGCTGGGGAAATACAACAACTATTATTATGTCATGGATGCTCTGATCGCGGTCATCGCGGTGATATTCAGCTCCATTCAGTCGACAGTGGGCAATAGCATCGTGCTGGAGACGCCGGAGAAGAATTACAGAGATTACATGAACCTGTCGTATATCAATGCCTGGCTGATCGGATGGTGTACGGTCTGCCTGTATTGTCTGTATCAACCATTCATCCGGCTCTGGGCCGGAGAGAGCCTGATGTTCGGGAAGAGAATGGTCGTCTGGTTCTGCGTATATTTTTACGTCTATCAGCTGAAGATCGTTCAGAGTACGTACAAGGACGCCGCGGGGCTCTGGAGGGAGGATATGTGGCGTTCCTATGGGGCGAATCTGTTTAATCTGATCGCCAATCTGATCCTGGTGCAGGTGATCGGCGTGGAAGGCGTCCTGCTTTCGACGGTCCTGTCTTTGCTGGTGATCACGTATCCCTGGCAGACCTGGATGATCCATCGTAAGCTGTTTTGCTGCAGCATGAAACCGTATGTGATCCGTCTGCTCATCTATACGGCGGCGACAGTAGCGGCATGTCTTGTAACTGAGATGATCTGCAGCCTGGTAACGCTGAACGGGATCTGGGAACTGATATCGCGGGGGCTGATCTGCTGCGTCGTTCCGAATCTCCTGTTCCTTCTGTTCTCCCTGAAAACGAAGGAGTTTGCGGAAATGAGAAAAACCGTGGGGAAGGTCCTGTTAAAGCGGTAATGATAGAATGATCGTTCTTTGATAAACAATGGAAAAGGGGTAGTTAGAAGACTATGGCGACAAAAAGTGGTAAGAAGATCAGATGGCTGCTCCGGGTGGTTTGCGGGATCATGGCCGGAGGATTTCTTATGGCAACATGCGGCCCGAAAAACTGCGTGGAGGTACCAAACGAAGAGATCTCCGTTTCTCACGGAGTAAGCTTTGACAAGGACAGTAAATGGGATCAGGACGACGATGAGTGGGATCTGGATATCTCCACCAACGAGACTCCCAAGGAGGGTATCACGCTGGCGATGAAAGTCCTGCTTCCCGTTTCCGATGCGGCGAAGCCTTCCTTTGATGGCCGTATCCAGGTGCTCGCGGTGCTCCTGCTGGGGAGCAGTCAGGAGTGGGCCCAGTCCAATTCCATGGTCGAACTTGTTTCCAGTGATTTTTCAGAGACAGTAACCATCGGCGGGCAGCGTTACAGCAGAGCGGTGGTGTCGATCCCCTTTTCTGACACGGTGGGCGCCAATGTAAACGGGAAATGGGTCGGGGCGGTCCCCTTTGGTCAGGCGGTAAAGCAGCCTGTCGAGAAGGTCAAGCTCTTTTTCGTTGGCCTCAGATGTGATTACACCGGTGACATCGTAATTGAGGATCCCTATTTTACGTATGATCCCGGCAGCGTAAGCGACGCCTATTCCGTTTATTCCACGGTCCGCCGAAACGACAGAACCTCTCTGTCTCTTTCAGGGACCAAACTTGTTACGGAAGGCGGAGAACAGGTATCCATAGACTGGCGCCAGGTGAGCCTGGCCGATAAGGCGGCGACCGCCGCCGCGGTGAAGACATACGCGTATCTGAGGGCTGTCGGCGCTTCGGATCATGTGATATTCGGCATGGAGGATGAACTGTGGAGCAAGTCCGGAGCGGCTCCCGACAGTCTGAATGGTCTGACCGGTTCTGATGTGAAAGATATGACCGGCTCCAATGCGGGAGTCATGGGCATGGACTCTCTCTCGCTGACCGGGCAGGAATTCAGCGCAGTTCAGTACAACAGCACGTTCGCTGCGCGGTACGGTCTGCCAGCCATTGATATCAACGAACTTGGCACCGATGCCGCCAATGTGAAGGCGGCGGCCCAGGTGGCCAACGCCGCCATAGGCAGAGGGGCTCTGGTCACTCTTTCCTGTCATATGCCTAACTTTGTTCAGGTCCCGGCGGCCTCTGATTACCGGCCGGGGCAGGACCCCTCTTATGCGAAATATGATTTCGCGGCTGCCTCCGCCAGGGACCGAAGCGGTGATCCGGCCCATCAGATCCTTCCCGGCGGGGCCTGTAATGATAAATTTAACGCCTATCTGGATATGATCGCTGATTACGCAAGGCAGGTGCATGGCCCAATCCTGTTCAGGCCTTTCCACGAGGGAGCAGGCAGCTGGTTCTGGTGGGGAGCTTCCGCCTGCGACGCGGCTGCTTATCAGAAGCTGTTTCAATATACGGTAGAGTATCTGCGGGATACAAAGCAGGTCCACAATCTGATCTATGTATACAGTGCTGACGGGGATACCACCAAGGGTTCCATTGCTGCCTATGACGAGAGGTATCCCGGGGATGATTATGTGGACGTGATAGGCTTTGATATGTATTATCAGGATCCGGGTGCGGACAGCGGTCCCTGGTTTTCCAAATTCGCGGCGGAGGTGGCAGCGGCGCAGGAGTTCGCCGGTCAGCACGGAAAAGTTTTCGCGGTAACGGAGACGGGGATCATGCGAACGACCCCTGCTCAGGGGGATGTGGCCACGGCGCTGGACCGCTCCGGCAATCCGGAAAAGCAGTGGTTTGAGAAGGTCCTGAATGTCTTGTCCGATTCCGAAGCCAGTTATTATCTCACCTGGACCAACAACACGAAGCTGTTCCATGTTCCCTATGTAAAGGCGGTCAACGCCAACGGGAGCCTGTACGGGCATGAGATGATCGATGGCTTTATGGAGTTTTTTAATGACAAAAGGTCTGTGTTTGCGGCCAACCAGCAGCAGATCGTAGATTCCTGTTGCAGGACAGTGTCTCTCTGGGGACATAAAATAGTCAATGCGGAGGATCCGAGCCGAAGCTATTATTATGTGGTCCCGGCAGAGCAGTTCCATTCGGTCACTTCCATTGAAGCGACGTTTGTGAAGGACGGCCCCCACTATGTCTGGGCCAGTTCATCCGACGGCTCTAACATCGCTCTGCCGCAAAACGTCTACGGGGAAGGCACCTATGTCATTCCGGTCCCGTCGGGAACGAGCGAGATAGGATTCAATGTATTCACCAGTGAGGTCGACATGCTGGATCTGCATATTCCCGGGGCCGTGCCGGCGGAGACCTCTCACAGCGGCCGCTACCTTTCGATTTTAGGAGACAGTTTTTCGACGTCTGATGCCTGGAGAAGCGATGATAACGACCAGGATGCCTATACGGCTTTGACGAAATGGTGGTTTGCGGCCGCGAAAGCTTACGACATGAATATTCTGGTCAACAATAGCGTCAGCGCCACGGGCATCGATCTGGATTCCCATCAGGGGGCCGGCGATTCCGGCCTGGTCAGATGTACAGCTCTGCATACCGCGGCCAGAACGCCGGATGATATCTTTGTCCTGATGGGTGTGAACGATTTGTTTGCGGGCAAAGACGTCTCCGTGATCCAACGCGAATACGGGCAGATGGTAGCGTCTATGAAGAAACTCTATCCCAACGCTTCGATTACGTTGTTCACCTATCCTTATGTAAAAGCCACCTCATCCAGCGGGAGTGTTGCGGCGGATGTCCAGGCTCTTAATGATGTGATCCGTCAAGTCGCGGCGGAAAATGACCTGGGGGTGGTGGATCTTTTCGGATGCGGCATTACCGCAGAGAACGTAGGACGTTATACACGTTCCAATGAGGATATTCATTATAATCGAGCGGGGCAGGAATTGATCGGACGGAGCGCTGTGGCGGGCCTGGGGGCCATGTGGGGGCAACAGGGTCCCGCTCCGGCGGTTTACACCGTGTCTTTCCTTGCTAACGGCGGCACCGGCACCATGGCGCCGGTGACAGTGGCCGTCTCAGCCAACGGCGGCGCCCAGTGCAAACTCCCGAATTGCCAATTTATCGCCCCGGCGGGTAAGGAATTTGACTGCTGGGACGTCAATGGAGAGTCCCACAAGCCGGGAGAAACGATTCTGCTGACTACCCACACCACCGTTAAGGCAATCTGGAGGGACATTGCCAGTTCTTCCTCCTTTCGCTTCGTCTTTGACTTCGACCACATGAAGCTCGATGATCTGAGCGGAACGATGACCTTCAGCATCCAGGTCTTTATGAACGGCATATTCCTCCTCGACATTCCTGTCACGCTGCACCTCAGATAAGTGCCGGACCCGGCGGCCGGTATATTCCCAGCGCCCGGACCTATCCCTGCGGGGAGAGGTCGGGGCGCTGGGACTGTCAAGAATGCCGGCAGCCTGTCATCCTCAAGCTGCACTAAGGGATTTCCGAAATTTCAATAAGGCGGCCCGGAAGGAACGACAAAAATGATACGCTGTACTCCCAAGAGAACGGCCGCCCCACTACGGAGCGGCCGTTCTCTCTGCCTATGTAATCCTTATTTCCCACTGGCGGTGAGGGCCTCCAGGACCTCGTAGCGGTACATCTCCAGGTGCTTGACCATGGCCAGAGCCTCCTCCATGTCCATATCCACGATGCGGCCCTCCTGTGTGCCGATGATGCGGTTGCCCTTGCCCTCCAGCAGGACCCGCACCGCCTCATAGCCCATGCGGCTGGCGGTCTCCCTGTCGCGGGCGGTGGGCGCGCCGCCCCGCTGGATGTGGCCCAGCACGGTGACCCGGGGGTCCAGCCCGATCTCGTCGTGGATGCGCTTGCCGATGTCCATGGCGCTGCCCACGCCCTCGGCCACGACGATCATAAAGTGGGTGGTGCCCCCCAGCCGGGCCTGCCGGATCTTCTCGATCACGTCCCGGTCAAAGTCCAGCTCCCGCTCGGGGATCAGCACGGCGGTGGCGCCCACGGAGATGCCCACATAGAGGGCCAGGAAGCCGGCGTGACGGCCCATGACCTCCACCACGGAGCAGCGCTCGTGGGACTGCATGGTGTCCCGCAGCTTGTCGATGCACTCGATGGCAGTGTTGCTGGCGGTGTCGAAGCCAATGGTGTAATTTGAGCAGCCGATGTCGTTGTCGATGGTGGCGGGGACGCCTACCACGGACAGCTTCTGACCAGACTCCGCCACCTGCCGGGAGAGCTCGAGAGCGCCCCGGAAGGTTCCGTCGCCGCCGATGGCCACGATGCCGTCCAGCCCCAGCAGCCGGCAGGTGGCGATGGCCTTGGCCCGGCCCTCCCGGTCCATGAACTCCGGGCAGCGGGCGGTGAACAGGATCGTGCCGCCCTTGTTGATGATGTGGCTCACGCTGGAGCTGTGCAGAGGGACGAAATCACTGTTGATCAGGCCGCTCCACCCGCGGCGGATGCCGATACACTCCACCCCGCGGTTCAGCGCGGTGCGGACGACGGCCCGCACCGCCGCGTTCATGCCGGGCGCGTCCCCGCCGCTGGTCAGAACGCCGATGCGCTTTACTTGATTGCTCATACTGTTTGCCTCCTGAAATATCATTTAGTCTCTATGCAAACCAAAGAATTGCCTGGGACTTTTTCACTGATGATTGCAGGTACCGGGCGGTGGGCCCGTTTGGAAGCCGCCGGTTTTTTGTGCCAGGTCCAGGGAGGACGCCTTGGAGCTGGCATTGCTGCATCGTGTCTGTAAGAATACTTCCTGATGCCATCCATTTTGTAACCGCCATCATACAATATTTTTCCTCCAAAATCAATATTCGAGTTTGACAATATTCCACGGCGGTATGCGCTGATATTTCTGGTGTGCTTTTTGAAAAGCGGTTTTGCACGAATTGATACTAATACCTAATTAAAACAACCAACGATCCAGCGTCTGGCGGTGATGCTGCGAATGGTCTCAGCAGATAGATCACAGATGATGCCGCAAAGCCGGTCCACAACCTTCTCCAATGTCTGAAAAACCTCATTATGGAACCCCCCGGCGCGTAGTTCCTTCCAGAT
>CANQCS010000038.1 GCA_947589745.1 uncultured Oscillospiraceae bacterium | reverse complement strand
CCAGCCCCTTAAGCAATTTTTTGGTTACTTTTTGTTTGCACAAAAAGTAACCCAGGGTGCGCGGCGGAGCTGCGACAAGATAAAGAGGTGAAAGGGGCCGGAGGCCCCTTTAGGACAGCATTAGGGGGCATAGCCCCCACACCCCCCACAGAGACCGGAGGTCCCTGCTAATATTGGGCCCGGGGCCGAAGGCCCCGGGCAAAGGAGGTCCCTGCTATGTCGGAAGAAAAAAGAGCATTTGCGTATATCTGCCCCTCCTGCGGGAAGAGCGTCTACGGAGAACGGACACAATTCGCCCTGGCCGCCGCGGCGGCCGGCTTGGTCTGCGACTGCGGCAACAGTGAGCTCACCGCCGAACCGGCGGGGGACCACTACCGGGTGACGGTGCCCTGCGGCGTCTGCGGCGGGGAACACCGGGCCGAGGTCCCCGCCGGAAAGCTGCTCCGCGGGCCGGGCGTGGGACTGGCCTGCCCGGAGACCAAACAGCTCTGCTGCTACATCGGTGATCCGGGCAAGGTCCAGGCCGCCGCCCGGGAGCTGGAGATCACTGTCCAGAAAAAGAAGGACGCCCAGGGCTCCTTCGTTGACGACGTCATCATGTATGAGGTCCTGTCGGAGATCAAGGATATCATTGCCCGGGGCGGCGTCTCCTGCACCTGCGGCGGCAAGGGCTGCTCCGTGGAGGTCCACGGCGCGGCGGTGGACTTGGTGTGCCCCGCCTGCGGCGGGCGGCTGCGGGTCCCCGCCGGGACCGACGAGGACCTGGACCGCCTCTGCTGTCAGTACACCCTGACCATCCGCGGGAGGAAGTAAAATGCTGACCGGCTGCTTTGTGCTGTTCTTCTGCATGGTGGCCCTGTGCCTGGGGTGCGGGTGGTCCGTGGCCTGGGCGCTGCTGGGCGGGCTGGGCCTGTTCTGGCTGCTGGGGCTCAAAAAGGGCTTCACTAACCGCCAGCTCTGGGCCATGGCCTGGGCCAAGTGCAAAAAATCCCTGATCGTGGTCCGCGTCATCTTCCTGATCGGCGTCATCACCGGCGTGTGGCGGTGTGGCGGCGTCATCGCTTTCTGCATCGTCAGAGGCGTGGAGCTGGTGACGCCGGGGCTGTTCCTGGCGGCGGCGTTCCTGCTGTGCGCCGTGTTCAGCTACGTGCTGGGCACCTCCTACGGCGTCAGCAGCACCCTGGGGGTCATCCTCATGGCCCTGGCCCGGTCCGGGGGCGTCAGCCCCGCCGTGGCGGCGGGGGTGGTGCTCTCCGGGGTGTACTTCGGGGACCGCTGCTCCCCCGCCTCCTCGGCGGCCGCCCTGGTGGCGGCGGTGACGGACACCGACCACTACCACAACGTCCGCCAGATGCTCCGCACCGGCGTCCTGCCCACAGCGCTGACCCTGGGCATTTACCTGGTCCTCTCCGCCCGCCATCCCCTGGAGCAGATGGACGGCGCGGTGCTGGCCACCCTGCAGGGCCGGTTCGATATGACCTGGCTGTCCCTGGTCCCGGCGGTCATCATGTTCGTACTACCGCTGCTGAAGGTCCCCATCTACTGGACCATCCTCGCCAGCGCGGCGGCAGCGGCGGTGCTGGCCGGGGCGGTCCAGGGCTTCACGCCCCTGGATATCCTGTCCGCCGCCTGGGGCGGCTACCACCCGGAGGACCCGGCCCTGTCTACCGTCCTCTCCGGCGGCGGCGTCACCAGCATGACCGCCAGCTACGTCATTGTGGCCCTGACGGGTCTGTACTCCGGGGTGCTGGAGGGCACCGGCAGCCTGGACGGCCTCCATCGGAAGGCCCAGGCCCTGGCGGGGCGTATCGGCCGCTTCCCGGCGGCCATCGTGGTGTCCACCCTGTGCGCGGGCATTTTGTGCAACCAAGCGGTAACCAGCATGATGTGCCAGCAGCTCCTGGGCAACTGCTACGAGGATAAAGAGGAGCTAGCCCTGGATATTGAGAACTCCGGCATTATGATCTCCGGCCTGATCCCCTGGTCTATCGCGTGCAGCATCCCCCTGGCCATGCTGGGCTCCGACGCGGGGGCGCTGCCCTATGCCTGCCTGCTGTGGCTGACGCCGGTGTGTTATCTGTTTACCAAAAAGCATTTCTATCCCGCAAGATCCACTCAGACGTAACAGGAGAAGATTACATGAAAGGCATGGAGCTCTGCCGCGGATTCTTCTTTGACATTGCCAAGCCCCTGCTGGATCGGTATTTCCCGGAGCTGCGTTACACGGCGGGGCTCATCGGCTACGGCTCCGACGTGCTGGGCTATGACGACGAGGTGTCCCGGGACCATATGTGGGGGCCCCGCTTTTATCTCTTTCTGTCCCCGGAGGATATCTCCCGCAAGGGGGATATCCTGGAGATATTTTCGGAACATTTTCCCTATCAGTACCAGGGCTTCAGCGTCAACTTCACCCAGCCCGACCCACAGGACAACGGCGTCCGCCGCCCGGCCCTGATCGCCAGCGGGCGGGTGGACCCGCTGGTGTTCATCGAGACCATCGACGGCTTCCTGGAGGACGAGATCGGCGCCGCCTCCCCGTCCGCGCTGGACCCATTCGACTGGCTGGCTATCTCTGAGCACCGGCTGCTGTCCCTGGTATCCGGGACGCTGTTCGTGGACAAACTGGGAATGGCGGAGCGGCTGGCGCCCCTGCGGTACTACCCCAGGGAGGTAAAGGCGTACCTGATCGCCTCCAACTGGGACATCATCGCCTCGGAGCAGGCTTTCGCCAAGCGCTGCGGCGCACTGGGCGACGAGGCCGGTTCTCGGCTGGTCTGCGCCCGCATCGCGGACCGGCTCATGCGGCTGTGCTTTCTCTACCGGGAGACCTACGCGCCTTATAGCAAATGGTTCGGCACGGCCCTTGAGCGCCTGGACGTTGACAGTGAGCTGAAGCGCCGCGTCCGCCTTGCCCTGGAAGCCCCGGATGTGGAGAGCCGGGAGGAACATCTGGTACAGGCCCAGGCGCTCACGGCGGACCTGCACAACCAAAGCGGCGTCACCGAGCCGGTGGCCTACCGCATCGAGCCCTATTTCGGGCGGGATATCCGGGTGATCTTCGCGGAGAAATTCGCGGAAAAGACTGCGGAGACGCTGCAAGGCACCCCGCTGGAAGGGGTGCCTCTCATCGGAACGCTCAGTCAGATCGGGAACCTGTCCGCCGTCGCGGACGAGGTCCGGTACTCGCGCCATATCGCGGCTTTCTACCGCGGCCTGTCCGCCAGATAGCAGAACGCCCCGTCACCGTGCGGCATATGCTGGAACAGCAACGCCCCGGCAGCGGGTGTAAAGTTCTTTTTGATCCTTGTTCTTTCAAGAAAAAGGATGGAGGTAAGTATGATTCGTTTTCTTGCCCGGCTGTTCATCCGGGACGCGGACAACATAAAGGACCCCGCGGTGCGGCGGGCCTACGGCGTGCTGTGCGGCGGCATGGGCGTGGCGCTGAACCTGCTGCTCTTTGCCGGGAAGCTCCTGGCGGGGCTGCTCAGCGGCTCCATCTCCGTGGTGGCCGACGCCTTCAACAACCTCTCCGACGCCGGGTCCTCGGTGGTGACGCTGCTGGGCTTCAAGCTGGCGGCCCACGCCCCAGACCGGGACCACCCCTTCGGCCACGGCAGGCTGGAGTATATCTCCGGGCTGGTGGTGGCCGTGCTGATCCTGCTCATGGGCGCGGAGCTGGGCAGGAGCTCCCTGGAGCGGCTGCTGCACCCGGAGGCGGTGGAGCTCCGCCCCCTGACAGCGGTCATCCTGACCGTGTCCATCCTGGTGAAGCTCTACATGGCCGCCTACAACCGCTCCCTGGGCCGGAGGCTGGACTCCCCCGCCATGTCCGCCGCCGCCCTGGACAGCCTCAGCGACAGCCTGGCCACCGCCGTGGTGCTGCTGGGGGCGCTGGCGGGACAGCTGTGGGACGTGGCCCTGGACGGCTGGTGCGGTCTAGTGGTGTCGGCGTTCATCCTCTGGTCCGGATTACAGGCGGCCAAGGACACCATCAACCCCCTGCTGGGCCAGCCGCCCTCGCCGGAGTTCGTCCGGCAGGTCCGGGAGCTGGTGCTGTCCCGGCCGGAAATTTTGGGGGTCCACGACCTGATCGTCCACGACTACGGCCCCGGCCGCCGCATCATCTCCCTCCACGCGGAGGTCCCCGCCGAGGGCAGCTTTGTCGCCCTCCACGAGGCGGTGGACGCCGCGGAGCGGGAGCTGAGCCACACCATGGGCTGCCACGCCACCATTCACATGGACCCGGTGGTCAGTGACGGCGGCCTCACGGAGCGGACCCGGAAGGAGGTGGCGGCCCTGGCCGACGAGATATACCCCGGCCTCACCATCCACGACTTCCGGTTGGTCCCCGGCAAGGACCGGACCAAAGTGATCTTCGAGGCGTCCATCCCCTACGGCTGCGTTCTCTCGGACCAGGAGGTGAAGCGCCGCCTCCAGGCCGCCGTGGAGCGCCTGGACAGCACCTACGCCGCCGTGGCGGAGGTGGAGCGGGGATATCTGTGATTCTTTTTCTTGAAAGAAAAAGAACCAAAAAGAACTTTACTGTCGCTCTCAAAGCGTTGCGATACCCACATTTCCCGCACGGTAACGCTATATTGTTCTAATTCAAGAACTCTTAAAATATGGGGAGGGGGACCGAAATCCCCCTCCCTTTGTCCCGCGGAAGTTACAGGTTCTTCTCGTAGGACTCGATCATCTTCTTGACCATCTGGCCGCCCACAGAGCCGGCCTCGCGGGAGCTCAGGTCGCCGTTGTAGCCCTGCTTCAGGTTGACGCCCACCTCGTTGGCGGCCTCCATCTTGAACTTGTCCATGGCCTCGCGGGCCTCGGGAACGTTGATACGGCTGTTCTTTCGAGACATATCCTTTTCTCCTTCTCCTTTTATTGCGACAAGGCCCGGCGCGGCGGAAAAGGAGGAACGGAGCAGAGCTCCGCGCCGGACCCTTTCTGCGCTGCGACCGCTGCGGATTTGTTCCGCCCTCATCGCAACCCTAGCATTTGCATTCCACCGCCGAATATGCCGCCGGTGCGGGCGGTAATTTTTTGCAGAAAAAGGCCGCAAGCCTTTTTCAACAGCATGAAATGAGCGGAGGGGGTTCCCCTCCGCTCTCCCGTTTTACAGCAGCATCAGGATCACGCCGTAGATGACACTGGCGGTGACGCCGAAGACGATGACCGGGCCCGCCACGGTGAACATCTTGGCGGCCATGCCGGTGACGAAGCCCTCGCTCTTGAAGTCGATGGCCGGGGACACCACCGCGTTGGCAAAGCCGGTGATGGGCACCAGAGTCCCCGCGCCGCCGTACCGGGCGATCTTGTTATAGAGGTTCAGCCCCGTCAGCAGCGCGGAGAGGAACACCAGGGTGATGGACGTGGCCGTGCCGGCATCGGTCCGAGTCAGGCCCGCCGCCATCCAGCCGTCCAGAATGGCCTGCCCCAGCACGCAGATGCCGCCGCCGATGGCAAAGGCCAGCAGACAGTCCTTCACGATGGGGGACGCCTGCTCCCGGTCCTTGACAAATTTCTGGTATTCCTGCTTGGAAATTTCCATTGGGATCACACTCCTTCCCGGTTATTGTGCGCGGCGGCGGGAAAACTATGCGAAAGGTTTTGTCAAACCGGTGAAAAGGTGCTATACTGGTACCATCAAACAAGCAGGGAGGCCGGAGCGATGAGCAAGGAACTGTGTTTTCTGACGGAACAGACGCCACCCTGGAGCGGGATGCTCTCGGATGTGCTGGGACAGTACCACATCCCCTTTTTGACCAGGGCGGCCCTGGGCGCGGGCATGGCGCTGGAGGTGGGCGCCATGATGGAGCGGGTCAGCTTCTTTGTCCCCGGGGACAGGCTGGAGGAGGCACAGGAGCTGGTGAAGGCGCTGTTCTCCGGGGAAACGGCGGAGGAATAGACGCAGAAGCGGGCGGTCCGAGAAGAAGACCGCCCGCTTCCTTGTGCAAGAGAGGGGAACACGTGATACTTTTTCTTGAAAGAAAAAGTATCAAAAAGAACTTTATTCTCGCTCTCAAAGCGTTGCGATTCCTACATTTTCCGCACGGTAACGAAGTGCACTTTTAATGAGAGAATAGTATTATTACGCCAGCACGTGGGCCTTTTGCAGGGGGCGCTTCAACGCCAGATACAGCAGCCCCGCGCAGACCACGGCGATGACGCCATTGGCCAGGGTCACCGGCAACTTGACTGCCAGGGTCTCTCCAATGGCCACCTCCCAGGTAAAGCCGTGCTCGATCACACCGGAGAGGATGTTCTTCGCCACATACAGCACGCAGTAGGTCAGCGCCCCGCAGAGTCCCGCGAGCCAGATTCGCACGCTGTCCGCGCCCAATTTCACCTTATGCATGATGAGTCCGGCCACAAATGCCATCAGGAACTTGTTGATGAATGTGATCCAAAATTCCTTGAACCAGACGGGATCGATCAGGTCCACCAAAGCGTTGCCGATGCCGGCGGCCAGCCCGCCGGTGAGGGGTCCGAACAGCAGCGCCGACAGGATACACATGGCGTTGCCCACGGACAGGGCCGTCTTGCCCAGGGGACTGGGGATGGGGATGCTGATGAACTTGGTCAGCACGAAAATGCTGGCGGCCAGGATGCCGATCAGCGTGATATTGTGGACGGTAAAGAATTTCTTTTTCTCCATGGCGATTGCCTCCTTAACGGGGTGCCTCTTGACGGCCCCGGTCGATGATGCTATTATACCAGTATCTGATACCATTAAAATACCCAGAACAGAAATTTTTTATGGGTCCAGTTTGGAGGCGTTCCCATGATCGATCTGACATTCGCTCTGGACGGCGCGGCCCAGGCGCCGCTGTACGAGCAGCTGTACGGAGCCCTGGCCGGGCAGATCCGGTCCGGGCGGCTGAGGGCCGGGGAGAGGCTCCCCGGCAAGCGGAGCCTGGCCGGACAGCTGGCGGTGGCGGTGAACACGGTGGACACCGCCTACCAGATGCTGGTGGCGGAGGGATATCTGGAGGCCCGGCCCAAGAGCGGGTTCTTTGTCCTGGAGGTGGCGGACACCCTGCCCCGGCGGGACGCGCCCAAGGCGGTCCCCGCTCCGGCGCCGGTCCGGCCGCCGGAGATGCCGGTGCGCTTCGACCTCTCCACCGGGGGCGTGGACACGGCGCTGTTCCCCTTCCGCACCTGGGGGCGCATCCAGAAGGAGCTGCTGTACGCCAGTCCGGAGCTGCTGTCCCACGGCCACCGGCAGGGGGACCCGGAGCTGCGGCGGGAGCTGGCGGAGTATCTGCGCTCCTACCGGGGCGTGGTGTGCGACCCGGACCAGATCGTGGTGGGGGCCGGGGTGGAGTACCTGCTGGGACTGGTGGCTCAGCTGCTGCGGGGCGGCACGGCGGCCATCGAGAACCCCGGCTACGTCCGCTCCCGGACCATCCTGGAGAACAGCGGCGTGGCCTGCCGGTGCGTGGACATCGACGGCAGCGGCCTCAGCCCGGAGGGGCTGGAGGCGAGCGGGGCCGGCCTGTGCTACGTGACCCCCAGCCACCACTTCCCCACCGGGGTCACCATGCCGGTGGGGCGGCGGGCCCAGCTCCTGCGCTGGGCGTCGGCCCAGCCGGGGCGGTACATCCTGGAGGACGACTACGACGCGGAGTTTCGCTTCGACATGCGCCCGGTGCCCAGCCTCCAGGGCATGGCGGGGCCCGAGGGGCCGGTGGTGTACTTGTGTACCTTCTCCAAGAGCCTGGCCCCCAGCATCCGTATCGCCTGCATGGTCCTGCCCGGGCCGCTGCTGGAGCGGTACCGGGGCGCCTTCGGCAGCTACGCCAACACGGTGAGCCGGTTCGAGCAGCAGACGCTGTACCGCTTTTTGAAGGAGGGGTACTTCACCCGGCACCTGGCCCGGATGCGGGGGGCCTACAAGGTCCGGATGGAGAAGCTGGCCTCTGCCCTGGAGACGGCCTTTGGCCGGGAGCACATCCAGCTCCAGGGGCGGCATACGGGGCTGCACCTGCTGCTGACCCTGCCGGGGGGGCCGGGGGAGGCGGCGCTGGCGGCGTCGGCGCTGGCCGCCGGGGTGCGGCTGCGGGGACTCAGCGAATACTACATGGAGCGCCGGGAGAACTGTCCGCCCAACACGGTGGTGCTGGGCTACGCTTCCCTGCGGGATGAGGATATCTTCGCGCTGGTAGAGGCGCTGAAAAAGGCGTGGGGCTCTCATACTTTTTCTTGAAAGAAAAAGTATCAAAAAGAACTTTACTATCGCTCTCAAAGCGTTGCAATTCCTACATTTTCCGCACGGTAACGAAGTGCGCTTTTAATGAGATAATAGTATCACATTCTTTTTTCTAAAATTCGATATACCGTCGTTCCGATCACCCATTGGAAGATAAAAAGTGAAAATATCATTCCAATTACCCACGCTTCGACACGAAATAAGGCAAGTACAAATCCGATGAGAAGCAGGGAAAAAGTCATAATCTGGTAAGTTACTTGCCCCGCCTTCATTCGCAAATATTGCTTTCTTTCATCAATGCTGTCAATGTGTGCTTCCTGCTTTTTCCGCTCGTATATATCTTGTCGTTTTGGATTTTGCCAGTAGACAATTCGGGCTGTATGGACAATCGCACTAAGAACCAGGCCGCCCCCTATTGCACAGATCATATTGGAGTAGTAGTCAACCTGCAGTATCGATCCGCCGCTGATCGGGATCACACCAATGATCAATTGGATCAAAAAAGCTTTCTTATCTTTCATTTTGCGCCCCCTCATAAATAAAAATTTCTTCAATGCTCATTCCAAAGTATCTTGCTATTTTGAACGCCAACAGAATAGAGGGGTTATATCTTCCGTTTTCCAAAGAACCTATTGTTTGCCGTGACACATCTAACGCAGCGGCCAGTTCATCCTGCTTGATACCTCGCTCTTTTCGTAATTCCTCTAAACGATTTTTCATAGAAACTTCCTTTCATGGAAAGCATCCTTTCCATAGGCGCATTATAGCATTGGCACTTTGAAATGTCAAGTATCCTTTCCATCAAAAATACAGTTTTTATCTTACGGAGGAGGTGTCCGGCCCCGCGGCCATCGCCTCCATGGCCTACTATTCCTGGCTCTGGTGGAGGCCCTCATCTATCTGGAGTGAACCCAATTTGACAATGCGCAAAAGGCCGGAGCGCGTCTGCGCTCCGGCCTTTTGCGCCGCATTTTTCCCCCGGAGGCCGGGTGTTGACAAACCAGAGAACTATGTTACAATGGTTAGGATACGAAACAAAATGTACACAGAACGGAGAGAAAACCATGAGCGCACCCACCCCCGACCGGCAGGCCCACCGGGAGAACCGGATGCTGTCAGACCCGCTCCCCAGGGTCATCACCAGCATGGCGGTCCCCTCCATCATCGCGTTCCTCATCAACTCCATCTACAGCCTGGCGGACACCTACTTTGTCAGCTCCCTGGGCACCGAGGCCACGGCGGCGGTCAGCGTCAACGCCTCCCTGGACCAGATCATCATGATGGCCGGGTCCATGCTGGCCGTGGGCGCGGCCAGCTACATCTCCCGGCTGCTGGGGGCACGGAGGACCGAGAAGGCCCGGCAGGTGCTGGCGGTGGGCTTCTTCATCGCGGCGGCCTTCGGCCTGGCGGTGACGGTGCTGGGCGTCGCCTTTATGCACCCCATGGTCCGGCTGCTGGGGGCCACGCCCACCTGTGAGCAGTACGCGGAGGACTACGCCACCTATGTGCTGCTGGTGGCGCCTTTCATGGCCTGCAACTTCGTCATGAACCAGTGCCTCCGGGCGGAGGGCAGCGCCATGCTGTCCATGATCGGCATGGGCTTCGGCGGGGTGCTGAACTGCTTCCTGGACCCCATCTTTATTTTCAACATGGGCCTGGGGGTGGCCGGGGCCTCCATGGCCACCGCCATCTCCAAGCTAGTCAGCTTCGCCATCCTGATCTTCCCCTACCTCACCGGCCGCAGCGTGCTGGGTATCTCCCTGCGGCAGTTCCGGCCCAGTGCGGATATCCTGGGGCAGATCGTCAGCGTGGGGTCCTCGTCCCTGTTCCGCAACGGACTGGCGGTGGTGGCGGCTATCGTGCTCAACAAGCTGGCCGGCGGCATCTCCGACTCAGTGCTGGCGGGCGTGGGCGTGTGCACCAAGGTGATGATGTTCCCCTTCGGCATCATCCTGGGCTTCGGCACCGGGTTCCAGCCGGTGGCGGGGTTCAACTGGGGCGCCCGGCGGTATGACCGGGTGATAGAGAGCTACCGCTTCGCCTCCCGGGTGGCCATCATCGGCGCGGCCATCATGGGCCTGGGGCTGGGGATCTTCGCCAACCAGGCCATCGGCCTCTTCACCGAGGCGGACCAGGAGATGATGGCGGTGGGCGCGCTGTGCATCCGGCTCCAGTGCCTGGCCCTGCCCATCCACGGCTGGGTGGCGGTGGTGAACATGATGTGCGCCGGCCTGGGGGACGGCCTGGGGGCCCTGCTCCTGTCCACCTCCCGGCAGGGGAGCTGCTTCCTGCCCATCGTCTACCCCATGGCCTGGGCGTTCAAGACCAACGGCGTGGCCTCGGTCCAGGCGGTGGCGGATATCCTGTCCCTGGCGCTGGCCCTGCCGCTGGTGCGAAAGATCAAGCGCCGGGTGCTGGCGGCCCAGGAGGCCCAGCAGCGGGGCGAGATCGAGCCTCCCATGAGCGCGGCCTCCTGATACTTTTTCTTGAAAGAAAAAGTATCAAAAAGGCAGGGACCGCCAGGTCCCTGCCATCCCCCGAGGGGCTGGAAGCCCCACGCCACCCAGTCCAAAGGAAAGGAGCCCCTGCGATGCCCAACCTGTTGGAAAATTTAAATCTCGCCCAGTTGGAGGCGGTGACCGCCACCGAAGGTTTCGTGCGGGTCATCGCCGGGGCCGGGTCCGGCAAGACCCGGGCCCTGTCCCACCGATTCGCCTTTCTGGTCAACGAGGTGGGCATCCTGCCCGGCAATATCCTCTGTGTCACCTTCACCAACAAGGCCGCCAATGAGATGCGCCAGCGTATCCACAACCTCACCGGCGACAACGACACGGGTTACATCTGTACATTCCACAGCTTCTGCGTGTCCGTGCTCCAGGAGGACAGCTACGCGGTCCAATACCCGAAGAGCTTTCTGGTGCTGGACAACTCCGATATCGACGCCATGCTCCGCATCATCTACGAGGAGCGGGGGCTGACGCTGCGGGACATGACCTTCGCCAACGCCAGGGACATGATCGAGATACAGAAGCTCCTCAAAAAGCCGGACTACTACAAGGACATGATCGCCATGTCCCTGGACCAGTTGCGGGAGAAATACGAGCAGGCCGTGTCCACCCAGGATATCATTTTCTACGGCTACCTGTACCAGGAGAAGAAGTGCTTCGGGCTGGACTACAACGATCTGTTGAAATTCTCGCTGTATATCTTCTCCCAGAACGCGGAGATCAAGCGGAAGTGGCAGCAGCGGCTGGAGTACATCATGATCGACGAGTTCCAGGATATTGACGCCATCCAGTACGAGCTGATGACCGTGCTCTGCGGCTACCACAAGAACCTGTTCATCGTGGGCGACCCGGATCAGACCATCTACACCTGGCGGGGCGCGGACGTAAAATACTTGCTGGAGTTCGACCAGCACTTTCCCGGCGCCAGAACCATCATGATGATGCAGAACTACCGCTCCACGCCCCAGATTTTGGAGGCGGTCAACACCCTCATCAGCCGGAACAAGTACCGGATCAAAAAGGATCTGATCCCCACCCTGCCGGACGGAGAGCGGGTGCTGTGCCACCACGCCCAGAACGCGGAGGCGGAGGCGGTGTGGATCGCGGACCAGATCAAGGCGCTCCATGAAAAGGGCGCGGCCTACCGGGATATCACCATCCTCTACCGGGCCCACTACATCACCCGGACCATCGAGGAGGTGTTCCTGCGGGAGAAGCTCCCCTATGCCATCTACAGCGGCGTCCAGTTCTTCGGGCGCATGGAGATCAAGGACGCCCTGAGCTATCTGCGGATGATCGCCTACCAGGACGATTTGTCCTTTGCCCGCGTCGCCAACCAGCCCAAGCGGAATCTGGGCCAGCGGCGGATGAAGTTTTTGCAGGAGTATGCGGAGGAACACGGCTGCTCCCTGTACAGCGCTTTGAAGCAGACATTGGACGACCCCGTCTTCAAGGGGACCAAGGCCGCGTCGTTTATCAATCTGATCGACACCTTCACCGCCTCCTATGGGGACCGGCCCATCTCCGAGGTGCTGTCCGATATCCTCAATCAGAGCGGCTATGAGCGGATGCTCCGCACCGAGGGGGCCCAGGAGCGGCTGGATAATTTGGCGGAGCTGAAGCAGTCCGTGTACGAGTACGAGACCACCTGCGGCGAGGAGTCCACCTTGGAGCACTACCTGGCCCATGTAGCCCTGTTCACTAACAGCGACGGGGCGGAGAGCGGGGACAAGGTCAAGATGATGACCGTCCACGCCGCCAAGGGGCTGGAGTTTCCCTATGTGTTCCTCTGCGCTTTGAATGAGGGGGTGTTCCCCTCCAAGCGGACCAATACCTTGCTGCGGATGGAGGAGGAGCGGCGGCTGGCCTTCGTGGCCATGACGCGGGCGGAGAAGCGGCTGTTCCTCTCCGAGGCCGAGGGCCGGAACATCGACGGGTCCCCACGGTATCCCTCCCGGTTCCTGCTGGATATCGCGCCGGGGGCGCTGGAGTACACTCAGCCGCCCAGGGAGGGGCTCATCCGGGAGGCGCGGGAGTACATCGACGTCAGCACCCGGTTCCTGCCGGAGGACCTGAACAGGGACGTGCTGCCCACCGGGACGCGGGTGAAGCATGTGGTGTTCGGCGAGGGCACGGTGGTGGACGCGGACCTGGACAAGGGGGCCCATGTGATCCAGTTCGACAGCATGGCGACGCCCAGGGCGATCTCGTTTCGGGCCAAGCTGGAGGTGCTGTAGCGCGCGGGGATTTGCCGGGGGGAATACGGTGTATGGATGACTGGTTTACGGTTGAGACAATAGATGCGCAGACATTTGCCATTAGTGAATACAGGCATTGGGAGGAGACCCACTGCTATCTGCTGTGCGGACGGGAAAGAGCAGCCCTTATCGACACCGGATTGGGTGTTTCCAATATCAGGAGGATCGTGGACGGACTGACAGAGCTGCCGGTTACGGCCGTCACGACCCATGCCCATTGGGACCACATCGGCGGGCACCGGTATTTTGATACCATCGCGGTGCATGAGGCGGAAAAGGACTGGCTGTCTGTCAGATTTCCGATCCCGCTGCAGGTGGTCAAGAGGAACCTGACAAAGCTTCCCTGTGATTTTCCTGCGGATTTCGATTTGGACGCATACCGCGTTTTTCAGGGTATGCCGCAGAAAATTTTGCGGGACGGAGATTGGCTGGAGTTGGGCGGCCGGGGGCTCCGTGTCATCCATACGCCGGGGCACTCCCCCGGGCACTGCTGCTTTTATGAGCCAGGGCGAAATTATCTGTTTTCCGGGGACCTGATTTATCAGGGCTGTCTCTACGCCTTTTATCCCACCACTGACCCGCAGCTTTTCTATCGTTCCGTAAAGCGGGTGCGGGGATATGAGATCGCAAAGATTTTACCCGGCCACCATCAGCTGCATATTCCGCTCTCCCTGCTGGATGAAATTGAGGCCGGATTTGCGCAGATCGAGAGAAGCGGGCAGCTCAGGCAGGGGAACGGGCTGTTTGAGTTCGGAGATTTTCAGATTCAGATTTGATCCTTTGATGACGGAGCGCTGCGATATCTGCATGTTTCGCGCGGCCACGGTGATGAAGAATAGAAAAGTTTCCGTTTATCAAAGCAAGCGAGGGGACATGGCCAGCAGCCATGTCCCCTCGCTTGTTACAGCTTGCATGAAACCGAGTATACTTTTTGAAAAAAGCGGGATGCGTTGACGGGGAAAAGGCCGGGCGTCAGCGGCGTCCTCCGCCGAACCCTCCGCCGCGGGAACCGCCGCCAAAGCCGCCGGAGCGTCCGCCTCCGCCGAAACCGCCGGACCGGCCTCCGCCCATTCCACCGCCGAAGCCGCCGCCGCGGCTGCCGCCAAAGCTGCCCGAACGGCCGCTGCCGAAGGAGCCGCCCCGGGAGCCGCCGAAGCTGCCGGAGGAGGGATGGGAACCGCCCGCCGGCGGTCTGGGACCGCCGCCCATCGGGGGACGGGGCCCGCTGTTCGTGGGAGGACGGGTGCCTCCCCCCATCGGCGGGCGGGGACCTCCGCCCATTGGCGGTCTCGGTCCCGGATTCCTGGGGGGCGGAGGAGGCGCGGCCATCCGCCGCCGGTACCATGCGCTGCCGGGCCGGTGCCACCAGATAATGGGGCGATAGACCACGGGCGGCACGCCCATCATGCCGTAGCGGCGGTACCAGGTGTTGTAGCGCATCCGGTCCAGCAGGGAGAACAGCACGATCAGGAACACCACCAGCAGCACGATCAGGATGATGGAGCTGACGGCGATGCCGCTGCTGTGCTGAACGCTGGGAGCGCTGGTCAGGGCGCCCATGGCCAGGTGGACCTGCCTAAAGAGGTTCAGCACGCCATCGCCGTAATTGCCCGCCTGGAAGTCGTCATAGACGCAGGTGTCCACGAAGCTCTTGGACTGGGCGGAAAACAGGTCGTAGAACGTGCCGCTGGCCACCACAGAATAATCGTTATCCTGGACCTTGACGACCAGGATGGCGTCATCGGCGCCCAGCTCCCAGGCTTCCGATATATCCCAGGCGATGGTTTCGGCGTCGTCGCCGGTGTTTTCCTTTGTGGTGTACACGGCCATGATGCGGCCGAACTGCTTGTCCCAGTTGGCGTTGTAGATGCTGATGGATCTTTCCACCGAGGCGGGGAGCACATCCGCCCGATCCTCGATGTAGTCCTCATAGTATCCGGTGGAGAGGGACTCGTCCAGTGGCGGCGCACCAGCGGGTAGGTGGAGGACCGGCCTCTTGGAGAGGCCGTAGAGGGAGGAACCGACGATCGCGATGATGAGCACAATGACCGCAACGGCCCGGTTCTTAAAAAACTTCAATAATATGGCCTCCTTCTTTGGGGGCCTCCGGCCCCCGCCTGGTCTGATGTGCACCCCCGATGGGTGCACCCCTGGGTTACTTTTTGTGCAAACAAAAAGTAACCAAAAAATTGCTTAAGGGGCTGGGCCCCTTAAGAATCCCCGGGGATGACGGTTAAGGGCAGATGGGTGTTAGGTAGGACCCAGGGAAAGATTTCATCGGTACTGCTGTTTTGTTTTTCCTTGGTCCAACTGCTGGTTGCTCCGTTCCACTACGCAATTGATAGATGTTTCTTGTCGGGTCGTATACGGAAATCTATCCCTTGCGTAGTGGAACGGAGCAGGACGCAGTCGGTCAAGCACAAAAACGACCAACGCACCCAATGAGCCCCTGCACCAGCGCTTCAATCCCCTTGAGGACATACTAAAACAGCCGCTTCGCCCCTATACACGGGACTCGGCTCGGTTTAGGAAAAACAGACTACAGGGCGAGCGCAAACATAAACAAAAAATAAGGAAAGATTCTCAAGAAAACCATTCCTGGTTTTCTTGAGCGTGCTTTTGGTTACTTTTCTCACGAGAGAAAAGTAACCCCGGGTGTGGGGGCGGAGCCCCCACGACCCAAGGGGGCTTCGCCCCCTTACCCCCTCAGTTCCATTAGTTTCTGCTTCAGCTCCCCTTCAATGCGTCCTAGCTCGGCTTCGGCCTCTTTCCGCTTCTGGGCGCCGTCCCGCTGGATCTGGATGACCTCGTCCAGCGTGGAAATCAATTGTTCGTTGGTGTGCTGGAGCGTCTCGATGTCGATGATGCTCCGCTCCGCCTCCTTGGCGGTGGCTACGGTGCCCATCTTCAGCATCTCCGCATTCTTCTTCAAAAGCTCGTTGGTGGCGTTGGTCACGGCGGACTGGGCGGCGGTGGCCTTGCGGCTGTTCTCCATGCCCAGCGCCAGCACCATCTGGCTCTTCCACAGGGGGATCGTGTTCACCAGGGAGGACTGGATCTTCTCCACCATCAGCGTGTCGTTGTTCTGGAGCATCCGGGTCTGGGGGCCCATCTGGATGGACACCATGCGGGTCAGCTCCAGGTCGTGGAGCTTCTTGTCAAACCGGTTGCACATGTTTACCATGTCGTTGTACGCCTGGGCATCCTCCGCCGCGCCGGTGGCCTCCGCCTTCTTGCGCAGCTCCTCCAGCTCGCCGGTCCGCACCTCCGCCAGCCGCTTCTTGCCCGCTATGATGTACATGGTCAGCTCCTTGTAGTATTTCAGATTCAGCTCGTACATCTGGTCAAACATGGCGATGTCCTTCATCAGGACCACCTGGTGCTGCTCCAGCTCCCGGGCGATCTTGTTGACGTTGGCCTCCGCCGTGCCGTACTGGGCCTTCATGGTCTCCATCTTGTTGTTGGTCTTCTTGAACCAGCCGAAGAGGCCACCCTTCTCCTCCTCTTCACCGAAGTTCTTCAATTCCACCACCAGGTTGGACAGGGTGTCGCCCACCTCGCCCAGGTCCTTGTTTTTGACCTTGCTCAGGGCGCTCTCCGAGAAGGAGGCCACGCTCTTCTGGGCCGCCGCGCCGTATTGGAGCACCAGCTGGGAATCGGTGATGTCGATCTTCTTGGAGAAGTCGTTGACCATCTTCTTCTCCGCCTCGCTGAGCATGCTCTCGTCGATGACGACGGGCTCTACCTTCTTCTCCTCCACCGCGGGGGCCTCGGGCTCCGCGCCCAGGGTCAGGGTGGGGGCATCCACCTTGGCCATCTCGTTGGCGTCCAGCGTCAGCTCGGGCATCATGCTGTTGGTGTCAGACATCGTTTCGTCCTCCATTCATGTAAAAATAGGTTTAGTTGTTCTTTTTGTTTTTCTCCGCCGCCGCGCTCCGCAGCTCCTGAATCCCACGGATCACCCAGGCGACTGTCAGAATTTCGCTCAGAACGCCCAGAATCACCATCATCTGCCGGTAGGGGTCGCCCACGGTGAAATAGGAACCCGAGAGTCCCATATACAGGCACATAGCCCCCTCGACGCCCCAGATCAGGGCGCCGAACAGGAACATCACCGCGCAGAGCACATACTTCTGCCCCCTGGACTGCTTCACCAGCACGGCCAGCAGGGGGATGAAGATGGCGAACCGCCCGAAGGGCCGCAGAATGTCGACCAGAACGTCCATGGCGCGCCTCCCCTCACAGCTCCAGCTTGATGTCCGTGCCGTCAGCATTCTTGGTGGTCTCGGCCTCCATCTTCTCCCCGGCCAGGCCCTCCCGGGTCAGCATAGTCTCCAGCACGGAGATATCCGTGGAGATATCCAGGGCCTCCTCGCCGAAGAGACTGTCCAGCTGCTTCTCAAAGGCGGCGGCGATGGTATCCATGATCCCAGCCACACGGCCCTTGGTGGCGTCGATGTTCTCGCCGCTGACGCCGGTGGCGTCCATGCGGTCGTAGGCGTTCAGAATTTTCAGGGACGTGGGCAGGTAGTAGTCCATGAACCGCCGGATCTGGGGCAGCTTCTCCGGGTTCTCCCGGACATGGGCGAAAATCTTTCCGGCGGCGGCCTCCATGCGGTCGATGTCCGCGGAAATTTTTCCATCCTTGATGTTGTCGTTGAGGCGGCGGAGCTCGCTGATGGCAAGCCGGCCGTCCTTGAGCATTTTATCCAGCTCCGCATTGCCGGTGGATTTTTCCTCCTCCTTGGGGGGATCGGGCACCTCCACCTCGGTGACCTCGTCCTTGCACACCGCTCGCAGGAACAGGAAGAGCCCGAAGGACAGGATGCCCAGGACAATAAAGTGGGTGGGCCTGTACAGATCGAACAGCAGCGCCCAGACCACCCACAGGGCGGCCGCGCCGTAATAGGGGGCTGTGGATTTCCTTACTTTTTTAACCGTTGCCATGGAGGGGACCTCCTTGTGGTTTTGGGACAAAATGGGATACTGATACAAAATTAAGTATACTGCGAAAATTTCAGCAGGTCAAGGGGAAATCTTTCTTGGAGGCCGGGGCCCGCCGGAGATTGGCAATTTTTGTCTTGCGCCTCCTGAATATATATGCTACAATATCCAGCGTATGGATCTGGGGGTACGCGCTGCTCTCAGCTTCACGCCGCAGGGATCCATCCCGCGGTCAAAATCATGCAGGAGGAATGGTTATGAAGCGTAAAATTTTCTCGGCAGTTCTGGCGCTGGCGATGGTGCTGGCGCTGCTGCCCACAGCCCTGGCGGCTTGGTCCTCGCCCTATGAGGACATCGACGGCAGCGAATGGTTCGGCGACGAGGCGGTCTTTGTCACGGACCGCGGCCTGATGAAGGGGAGCGCCGCCGGGACCTTCGACCCCGACGGCAGCATCACCCGCGGCCAGCTCGTCACGATCCTCTATCGGATGGCGGGCAAGCCCGACGCCTCCGCCTCCGCGTTCACGGACGTGGCGGACGGCAAGTATTACAGCAAAGCGGCGGCCTGGGCCGCGGCCAGCGGTATCGCCGCCGGCTATCCCGACGGGACCTTCCGTCCGGAGGCCGTCCTCACCCGGGAGCAGACGGCTCAGATCCTGTACGCCTACTCCGGCTATGCGGGCTATGACGTTACCGCCAGCGGCGACCTCTCCGCCTATCCGGACGCCGGCAGCGTCGGCAGCGACGCCGCGGCCGCCATGGGCTGGGCCGTGGCCAAGAAGCTGATCGACGGCGTCGACGGCAAGCTCCTCCCCCAGACCGGCGTCACCCGCGCCCAGACCGCCGTCATCCTGACGCGGTTCTGCAAGAACGTCGTTCCCGCCGTGACGACGGAGCGGTTCGATGATACCTATTACCTGTTCCAGCTCCCCACGGGCATCCGCATGGAGGGGTACGACGGCGTCTGCGTGTGGGATACCAGCGATACCATCCGCAACAGCTGGCTCGTGGTGCCCGCCGGTGACGGCTATTTCCGCATCGTGTCCGGCGAGAGCTCTCAGGTCCTGGTCCCCAGGGAGTCCGCTGAGGGCGCCCAGATCGTCCCCACCGGCGACGGCGGCGGCGAGCAGCTCTGGAAGCTGGTGCAGGACGGCGAGTCGGTCCACATCGTCCATGTGGAGAGCGGACTCGCCATGGGCACCCAGACGGAGACCCCCGGCAGCGGCGAGCATCTGTACCTGGAGCGCTACGCGGCGGGCGACGCCAGCCAGATGTGGACGATCACCAGCAAGGAGGAGACTCCCGCGGCCCTCTCTGCCATGGATCTCCCCCTGACGATCCCCGATGTCCACGCCAGCGTCGCCAGCGTGCGCCTGATCGAAGAGGATTACATTGAGATCATGTGGGACAACAAGGTCTCCGGTTCCACCGATCCGGCCAACTACAAGGTGACCATCAACGGAGAGACGGTGGAGATCGATCCGTACCGCAGCTTCTATTACCAGGGGATGACCAGCCTGGGGCTGGTGGAGCCGCTGGAGGACCCCGAGGCTGCCACCGGCACCATCACCGTCAGCAGCAATATCGTCAGCAGCACCGGCACTCCCGTGGAGGAGAAAACGTATGAGTTCAAATATGACCCCTACTACACCCAGTTCGTCACCTCTGAGGCCGGTGTCCTGATCAAGTCCAACGACAAGGTGCAGATGAGCACCCTGGAGCTGACCGCCAAGACCGTGGACTTCATGCTCTCCAGGCTCCCGGAGGTCGCCGCGGAGATGAAGAAGAACGGCATGAACATCGCCATCTACGGCGGGGACGAGAACGCGTACTACATCCCCGAGTACCGCTCCAGTACAGATCCCACGGTGAACCCGGCCCTGGGCCTGGGCGGCGAGGTCAACTGCAACTTTGCCGAATCTGCAATCCTGGATGGCTGGGAGAACGTGCTGACCCATGAGTTCGGCCACGCCATCAAGTACAACCTCTACAACGTGGAGGACAAGTCCCTGATCCGCGAGTATGAGGACGCCTTTATCAACGCCAAGCTGACCAACCGGTGGCCGGATACCTACGCCATCTCCAACGCGGAGGAGTTCTTCGCCTGCATGACCTCCATTTGGTTCGACGTCAGCAGCGAGGCGGAGTCCGGCGGCTCCGTCGGCCCGTACAACATGCAGTATGAGCTGAAGATCTACGATCCCCAGACCTATGCGTTCTTTGAAAAGCTCTATGTGAACGAGCACCTGCCCGAGGGCACATGGGACTATGAGGCGTCCTATGTGGACGACTACAAGATGACGGAGGCGCCTGATATCACCGAGTACCAGCCGCCTGTGGACCCGGACGAGAACACCCCCGCGGAGGACTACGATCTGAGCAGGGACTACTTCAAGATCTACAGCTTCCTGGGCACCAACGGGATCACCTTCGACTACAGCGAGCCCCCCATGACCACCTGGTGGGACTACTCCAACTCGGATTACAACTATAATTTTGACGATCTGAGCTGGAAGGTGGAGAAGGTGGGCGACTACTACCGCTTCTCCCCCAAGACGGACCCCACCCTGGCGCTGATGCCGGTGGGCAGCGGGACCACCCTGGGGACCGAGCTCACCACCGGCCCCATTGACGAAAATGACGACAGCCAGCTGTGGGAGCTGGTCATGGTGAAGGGCTACTTCTGCCAGCTGGTGAACAAGGCATCCGGCCTGGCCCTGGGGACGAGGGAGAACGAACTCCCCGCCGACGGGACCGTCCTGGAGCTGGTGGAGTACGTGGCCGATCCGGACATGACGCCCTACAGCCAGCAGTGGCGCGTGATCCGCCTGAAGGATAACCCGGGCGACGAGAATCTCACGGCGGACAGTTATTGCATCCGCCCTGTCAAGAAGTGATTCGCTGACAGAGGCAAATTTGATAGGCAGTGGCCGGCTGGACGATCATATCCAGCCGGCCACTGCAACTGCCCGTAGGGGGCTCCGCCCCCACCGGGTTTGATTCGCCCCCCAGGCGGGGCGCCCCCTGGTGACTTTTCCCTCGCAGGAAAAGTCACCAAAAGTGCGCTTAAGGGGGCTCGCGCCCCCTTAAGAATCCCTGCCGTTTGGAATGACGTTAAGGGCAGATGGGCGTTGGGTAGGACCCAGAGAAAGCTTTCATCGGTACTGCTGTGTTGTTTTCCTTATTCTTACTGCTGGTTGCTCCGTTCCACTACGCAATTGATAAATGTTTCGTTACGAGCCGTATACGGAAATCTGTCTTTTGCGTAGTGGAACGGAGCAGAACGCAGTCGGACAACGTAAAAACGACCAGCGCACCCAATGTCCGGTTTCGCCGCCCCAAGCGGCGAAACTTGCGCCGCAGCAGGATCTCCTTGGGGACATAGTTGGGTAGCCGCTTCGCCTCATACACGGGAGCAAGAACATTTAGACAAAACCAACCAAAGGGGGAGCGCAAAACAAAACAAAAAATAAGGAAAGATTCTCAAGAAAACCATTCCTGGTTTTCTTGAGTGCACTTTTGGTTACTTTTCCTGCAAGGGAAAAGTAACCCCGGGTGTGGGGGCGGAGCCCCCACGACCTTCCGGGGGCCATAGGCCCCCGGACCCCCTTAGTCTGCCAGTTCCAGCACCACCGGGCAGTGGTCACTCCCATACACATCGCTCAAGATCTCTGCCCCGGCGATCCTGTCCTGTATCCTAGCGGATACAATAAAGTAGTCGATCCGCCATCCCGCGTTCTTGGCCCGGGCATTGAAGCGGTAGCTCCACCAGCTGTACGCCCCGGTCTTGTCGGGATATAGGGTGCGGAACGTATCAAGAAACCCGGCGGCCAGCAGCTCCGTCATCTTTCCCCGCTCCTGGTCGGAAAATCCGGCGTTGCCCCGGTTGGGGCCGGGGTTCTTCAGGTCGATCTCCTGGTGGGCCACGTTCAGATCCCCGCAGAGGACTACCGGCTTTTTGCCGTCCAGCTCCAACAGGTACGCCCGGAAGTCGTCCTCCCACTGCATCCGGTAGTCGATGCGCTTCAACCCGTCCTGGGCGTTGGGCGTGTAGCAGCAGACCAGATAGAAGTCGGGGTACTCCGCGGTGATGACCCGGCCCTCGTGGTTGTGGACCTCGTCCCCAAAGCCGTAGGTCACGGCCACCGGCTCGGCCCTGGTAAAGACGGCGGTGCCGGAGTAGCCCTTCTTCTCGGCGTAGTTCCAGTATTGATGATACCCCGGCAGCTCCAGGCTGATCTGTCCCGCCTGGAGCTTAGTCTCCTGGAGGCAGAGCACATCCGGCTGGGCCTGGGCTACAAAGTCCGTGAACCCCTTATTCATGCAGGCCCGCAGGCCGTTGACGTTCCAGGAAATGAGCTTCATTTCTGTGCCTCCCCCCAGCCGTGGTTGTAGATCTTCTTGTCCAGCGCGAAGATCCGCTTGCTGAACTGCCCCGCCGGTGTCTCCGCCAGATTTTCCCGGTAGATCTCCATGCGGCTGTCGATGAGGTCGATGAGGCTCAACAGCTCACTCTCCGCGCACATGGGCAGCACGGCGGCCCCGAACTGGGGGTCCCCGTGGTGGGAGAGCAGCAGGTGCTGGAGCAGCACAGACTTCTCATCCGGCATACCCAGCTTCCTGGCCTCCTCCGCCACCACCTCCGCGCCAAGGACCAGATGGCCCAGCAGCTGGCCCTTCACCGAGTACTCCGTCACCAGCCCCAGCTCGGAGGTGGTGAACTCGTCGCACTTGGCGGCGTCGTGGAGGACGGTTCCCGCCAGCAGCAGGTCCCGGTCCACCGTATCGGCGTACAGGTCCGCCAGATAGTCCGCCGTGCGGACCATGTTCAGGGTGTGCATCACCAGGCCATAGATGAACCCGTGGTGCATGGACTTCCCGCCGGGAAGAGTGCGGAAGCAGTCCCCGTAGCGCGCCAGCACCGCCTTGCAGACCGCGGCGTAGTCCGGGTCGCCGATGGAATCCACGTAGTCCAGCAGCTCCTGATACGCCGCCTTGGGGTCGATGGGGGCCGCCGGTACCAGATTGCCGGGGTCGTAGACGTCCCCCGCCTGGACCGTGCGGATGCGGGAGAGAATGATCTGGAGCGTGCCCCGGTACTCGGACACCTGGCCCCGGACCTTGATGACCTTGCCCTCGTCGGCGGGCCCCACAGGTCCGCCGTAGTCCCAGACCTTGGCCTCGATGTTGCCGGTCTTGTCGGCCAGGGTGGCGGCCAGAAACGGCTTGCCGGAGTTGGAGGTCTTGGCGTTGGCCACCTTCAGAATATAGAAGCCCTCCACCTCGTCTCCGACGCCGATGTTTGCGATAGGTTTGTTGTATTCCATAGGGATATCGCGCCGCCCCCTGCGGCGCAGCCTCCTGTCGTTGGATTTTTTCATAGTATACCATGAGCGCACAGCGCGAGTGGTATACTATGCCAAATTTTTCGGTTGCCGCCGCAGGCGGCGAGAAAAATGGCTGTAATCAAAGGATAATAGCCGCTTCGCGGCTATTATACCACAGCCCGGGTGGGCTGTCGAGTGAAATTGTGGGAAAGAAAATCCCAACCTCCGCCCCTCACGGCTCCACGTCCCCGTGGGCCGGCGGAGCGGCGTTGAGCCCCAACAGGGTAAAATGATCCTTCCGGAAGTCGATCAGCCCCTCCCGCTTCATCAGGCTCAGCTCATGGGAGAGCGCGCTGCGGTTGACGCACAGAAACGCGGCCATCTCCTCCCGGGAGAAGGGCACCGTAAAGCTGTTGCTCCGCCGCCGGGCGGCCTGCATGGAGAGGTACACCACGATCCGCTCCCGTAGCCCGTTCCGGGAGAGGATCGCCATGCGGTACTCCGTCCGCATGTGGAGCTGGGACAGCATCAGTAGCAGCTGGTCCAAAAGCGCCAGCCGCTCCGGCTCCGGCAGCGCCCCCGGCTCCAGGATGAGGGCGGCGGGGAAGGAGAAGATGGCGGTGGGCTCCGTCGCCACGGCGTAGTAGGGAGAAATTTTCGTCCTTGTGGCGATCAGGTCCAGCGCCAGAATTCGCAGGGCCGTCTCCGTGGCGGCCAGACTGTAGCTGCCGTCGGCGAACAGATAGAGGATGTTCACCCGCCCGGACAGGATGACCTGGACCGCCGTCACCTTGTCCTGGGCGGAGATCACGCAGCCGCCCTTCCCGTACTCCGTCAGTTTCCCCCTGGGAAGGATGATCCTTCGGAGCGTGTCCGCCGGGACCCGCTCCAAAAGCTGCGCCTGCCGCAGCCGTTCCGTCAAATCCTCCATGGTTACACCCCCAGCATATTTTCTGTTATCATACCGCAGATACGTTGTTTTGACAACTTACTTTTGAAAAATTTCTGTGTAAAATAGGACGCAAGCTGGACTTTTTGTTCCACAGCAAAAGGAGGAACCACCATGAAGCTGATCCGCACCCAGGACGCCGTCGGCCACGTCCTGTGCCACGACATGACCCAGATCATCCCCGGCCAGTACAAGGACGCCCGTTTCCGCAAGGGCCATGTGGTCACGGCGGAGGACATCCCCGTGTTGCTGCGCATGGGCAAGGAGCACCTGTATGTCTGGGAGATGGTCCCCGGCATGGTCCACGAGAACGACGCCGCCACCCGCCTGGCGGACCTCTGCCAGAACGCCAACATGGCCCGCAGCGCCGTCAAGGAGGGCAAGATCGAGCTGACCGCCCAAATCGACGGCCTCTTTCGGGTGGACACCGCCCGGCTGAACGCCATCAACGCCCTGGACGACATCATGATCGCCACCCGCCACGGCAACACGCCGGTAAAAGCCGGGGACAAGCTCTGCGGCACCCGGGTGATCCCCCTGGTCATCGAGGAGGAGAAGCTGGCCGCCGCCGAGGCCGTGGGGGCGGGGACGCCCCTCCTGAAGCTGCTGCCCTGGAAGCTGAAGACCGCCGGCATCGTCACCACCGGCAGCGAGGTGGCCAAAGGGCTCATCGAGGACAAATTCACCCCCGTGGTGGAGTGGAAGCTGGCGACCTTCGGCATCACCGCCACAGAGCACCGCGTGGTGGGGGATGGCCTGGAGAATGTGGCCGCCGCCATCGCGGACGTGCGGGCCAAGGGCGTGGACCTGGTCCTCTGCACCGGCGGCATGAGCGTGGACCCGGACGACAACACACCGGGGGCCATCAAACAGAGCGGTGCGGCCATCGTCACCTACGGCGCGCCGGTGCTGCCGGGGGCCATGTTCCTGCTGGGCTACTACGGCGACGGCACGCCCGTCATGGGCCTCCCCGGCTGCGTCATGTACGCCGGGGCCACCATCTTCGACATCATCCTGCCCCGGGTGGCCGCCGGAGTGCCGGTGACGCGGGCGGAGATCGCCGCCATGGGCGAGGGCGGGCTGTGCCTGGGGTGCAAGCCCTGCACCTTCCCCAACTGCGGGTACGGAAAATAGAACAAGGAGGAATATGGCGATGAAACGCAAACTCACAGCCCTGCTCCTGGCGCTGTCCCTGACCGCCTGCGGCGGCGGGACCCAGCAGGCGGAGGACACAGAGGTCATCGTCTTCGCCGCCGCGTCCCTGGAGGCCACGTTCACGGAGATCGCGGAGCTCTACAAGAAGGAGGCCCCCAACGTGACGCTGACCTTCACCTTCGACTCCTCCGGCACGCTGCGGACCCAGATCCGGGAGGGCGCGGTCTGCGACCTCTTCGTCTCGGCGGGCCAGAGCCAGATGGACGACATAGAGGCGGGCAAAAATGACGGCGGCTACGACCTGATCGACAGCGCCACCCGGGTGGACTTTGTGGAGAACAAGGTGGTCCTGGCGGTGCCGGACGGCGACCCCAAGGGAATCGGGACCTTCTCCGACCTAGCCACAGATAAATTGTCCCTCCTCTGCATCGGCAACGAGGACGTGCCCGTGGGGGCCTACTCCCTGCAAATTCTGGAGAGCCTGGATATTGATATCGCCCAGCTGGAGGCGGAGGGCAAGGTGACCTACGGCTCCAACGTCACCGAAGTCGCCACCCAGGTGAAGGAGGCAGCGGTGGACTGCGGGATCATCTACGCCACCGACGCCGCCACCTACGGGCTGAACGTGGTGGACCAGGCCACGGAGGACCTCTGCGGGCGGGTGATCTACCCTGCCGCCGTGGTGACGACCGGGGAGGCCCCCGATGCCGCCCAGGCGTTCCTGGACTACCTCCGTACCAACGCGGAGGCCAAGGCCGTGCTGGAGGGCGTGGGCTTTACCGTCCTGCCGTAATGAAACTTTTCCCCGAAAAGGAGGCGCTCCGCCGTGGACTGGTATCCGCTCTATAACTCCCTGCGCATCGCGGCCATCTCCACGGCGGTGGTGTTCTTCCTGGGCATCTGGGCGGCCTACCGCGTGGCGGGGCTTCCCCGGCTGGCCAAGGGCCTGCTGGACGCGGTGTTGACCCTGCCCCTGGTGCTGCCGCCCACGGTGGTGGGCTATCTGCTGCTGCTCCTGCTGGGTCCCCGGCGGGTGATCGGCGCCTGGGCGCTGGAGCAGCTGGGCCTGCGGCTGACCATGACCTGGTGGTCCGCTATCTTCTCCACGGTAGTCGTCATCTTCCCTCTGGTGTACCGCACCGCCCGGGGGGCCTTTGAGAGCTTCGACGAGTCCCTGGTCCAGGCCGGGGCCACCCTGGGGCTCAGCCGGACCTATCTCTTCTGGCGCGTCCGTATGCCGGTCTGCCGGCAGGGCATTTTGGCCGGGACCGTGCTGGCCTTTGCCAGGGCCCTGGGGGAGTACGGGGCTACCTCCATGATCGCGGGCTACACCCCCGGCCGGACCGCCACCATCTCCACCACGGTCTACCAGCTCTGGCGCACCGGCGATGACGCCTCGGCGCTAAAGTGGGTGTTGGTGAACTTGGCCATCTCCGCCGCCGCGCTGGTGGCGTTAAACCTGTTGGAGCGGCGGGAAGGGGGCAAACAGCCATGGCGCTGACCGCCAAGTTCACCAAGCAGCTGGGGAATTTCCACCTCCGGGTGGACCTGACGGCGGAGAATGGCGCGCCCCTGGCCCTCCTGGGGGCCTCCGGCAGCGGCAAGAGCCTGACTCTCCGTTGCATCGCCGGGGTCCTGCGGCCGGACAGCGGGCGGATCGTCCTGGACAACACAGTCCTCTTTGACAGCGAGAAACATATCGACCTCCCGCCCCAGCGCCGTGGGGTGGGCTTTCTCTTCCAGCAGTACGCCCTTTTCCCCCACATGACCGTCCGGCAGAATATCGCCGCTGGGGCCCACGCCCTCAAGGGCGCGGACCGGGAGAGGCGTGTTTCGGAGCTGCTGGAGCGGTTCCGCCTATCCTCCCTGGCGGACAGCGCCCCGGCCCAACTCTCCGGCGGGGAGCAGCAGCGCACGGCTCTGGCGAGAATGCTGGCGGCCTCGCCCCGGGTCATCCTCCTGGACGAACCTCTCTCCGCCCTGGACAGCTTTCTCCGCTGGCGTCTGGAGCTGGAACTCCAGGAGATGCTGGCCGGTTTTGACGGCCCGGCCATCTGGGTCAGCCACGACCGGGGGGAGGCGTACCGGAGCTGCCACACTGTCTGCGTCATGGAGAATGGCGCATCCTCCCCGGTCCGGAGCATGAAGGAGACGCTGGCGGACCCGCTCACCGTGGGCGCCGCCCGGCTCTTCGGGTGCAAGAATTTCGCGCCGGTCCGTCCCGGCCCCGCGTCGGGGTTGGTGGAGGTCCCGGCCTGGGGCCTCGCTCTCCGCGCCGCCGCCCCATGGCGGGAAACTGTCACTACCCTGGGCATCCCCTCCGCCTCCCTCCACCCCGCGAAGGCGGGGGAGGAAAACGCCTTTCCCTGCGAGGCCGTCCGGGTGACGGAGGACGTCGCCGCCATGATCGTACTGCTGCGCCCTCTGGCCGCGGCGGCGGAGGCGCCGCTGCTGCGGATGGAGCTGGACAAGTCTCTCTGGGCGGCGGTGCCGGATCAAAAACGCCTGACCGTCGCGGTCAGGCCCGAGGAAATTCTTCTACTGGAAGGCTGAACCGCCCGTATCATCCATACCGAAAGCGCGCCTCTGTCTATCGCAGCCATAGACAGAGGCGTGCTTTTGCATTTCATACTAATCATCAATAAAACACTTTAAAGCTGGAAGAGGATATGGTATACTGACGAGGGTGATAAAAATGTACAGATACACAGAAGAAGACAGAGCGATCATATCCGCGGCGCGCAAAGCAAATAAGGATAAACGTGCGGAAAAGCGGCTGCACGCAATAGAACTGCGGGCATCGGGAAAAAGCGCAGCGGAAGTGGCAAAAGCAACAGGTTTCCATCCGGCCTATATCTCGTAGCTGCCGGCTAATACTTTTTCTTTCAAGAAAAAGTATTAGGACGAGGCTGGATTTGGGCGGATTAATAAGCCCAGGTATTGCTGGTGAGAGAAAGGGGTCCGGCCTGTCGTTCCTGAAAATATCGTTCTTTTCTTCCTGCCGCCATACACGCCGGAGATGAATCCCATCGAACAGATTTGGGAGGAGGTGCGCAAACGCGGTTTCAAAAATGAGGCCTTTGCCTCCCTGTCGAAAGTCATCGACCGCCTCTGCGATACCATCTGCTCCCTATCCGCTGACGTGATTTCCAGCAT